>JBFKAF010000307.1:0-4791 GCA_041621735.1 Pseudomonas sp. | reverse complement strand
GCGTCAGGCTTGGCCGCGTAGTTCAGGCGCAGGCAGTTGCGGTACTTGCCGGCGGCGGAAAAGATGCTGCCCGGGGCGATCTGGATCTTGTGCGGCAGCAAGGCGCGGTTCAGCCGTTGGCTGTCGAATGCGCTGCCCAGTTCGAGCCACAGCATGAAGCCACCGTGCGGTTGGCTGATCCGCGTGCCGACGGGAAAGTAGCGGCGGACCCAGTCGGTCATCAGGTCACGGCTGCGCGTGTACTGGCTGCGCATGCGGCGCAGGTGCGGCTCGTAATGGCCGCTTTGGATGAATTCCGCCAGGGCCAGTTGCGGCAGCTGCGCGGTCATGCCGGTGCCGATGTACTTGAGGTGCAGCACTTTTTGCAGATAACGCCCCGGGGCAATCCAGCCGACGCGCAGGCCTGGAGCCAGGGTCTTGGAGAAGGAGCTGCAGAGCAGCACGCGACCATCGTCATCATAGGATTTGATGGTGCGCGGTCGTGGGTAGCTGTAGGCCAGCTCGCCGTAGACGTCGTCCTCGATGATGGCCACGTCGTAGCGCTGAGCCAGGGTCAGCAAGGCACGCTTGTTGGCCTCCGGCATGATGTAACCCAGTGGGTTGTTGCACGTCGGGGTGAGCTGGATGGCCTTGATCGGCCATTGCTCCAGGGCTAGCTCCAGCGCCTCCAGGCTGATCCCGGTCAGCGGATCGGTAGGCAATTCCAGGGCTTTCATGCCGAAGCCCTTGAGCGCCTGCATCACCCCGTGAAAGCTCGGCGAGTCGACCGCGACTATGTCGCCTGGCTGGCAGGTGGCGCAGATCGCCGCCGACAAGGCTTCGTGGCAACCGGTGGTGATGACGATGTCCTGATAAGGAATCTGACAGCCGGAATCCAGCAGTAGGCGCGACACCTGTTCGCGCAAGCCCGGGTCGCCATGGATACAGCCGTAGCTCAACTCGGCCACCGACTGGCGGCGACCCAGGCGCGACAGCGAGCGCAGCAGCGGTTTCAGGGTCGGGCTGCTGATATCCGGCATGCCACGCCCGAGCTGCAGCACGTCGCTGCCGGGCGGGATGCTGATCAGCTCCAGCACGTTATCCCACTGCGAGACATCCACCGGCCGTTGCACGCTGCGATTGATCTTCGGCAAGGCCGATTTCTGCCGGTTGGGCGGCACGAAATAGCCGGATTTCGGCCGCGGCGTGGCCATGCCCTGGTCTTCCAGGTGGCGGTAGGCCTGCTGCACCGTGCTCAGGCTCACGCCATGTTCGAGGCTCAGGGCGCGCACCGAGGGCAGGCGGTCGCCTGGGCGGTACAGGCCTTGCTCGATCCGCGCGCCAAGTTGCTCGGCCAGATCGACATAGAGAGTCATGACAGATGCCTCGTGATTGGCTGGGTGACCCATACAGATGCTGGGAAAAACTTCGATTCAGCTGCTGCAGGTGGCTATCTGTATGGAGTAAATAACTATTTTCTGAATCTGTCATGCTTATTCTGGATTGGCCATCATCGTCTCCCATAGCGCTTCTAGCCAGGAGACGGAGATGAGCGGGTTCAATGAGGTAGAGCTGGCCTTACGTCAGCGGGAACTGTTGGAGGGGGTGCGGCTACGGGTGGTGGCGAGCCGCACGGCCGAAGGGCGGGAGTTCGGCCACTCGCGCTGGGCGCTGTTCTGGCGGCGGCTGAGCACCCGTCGCGCCTTGCTGTCACTGACTGCCGAGCAGCTGGCCGATATTGGCCTGAGCCGGGAGCAGGCCTTGCGTGAGGCCTGGCGGCCGTTCTGGATGCTCTGAACCTGCCAGGAGGGCAGATTCAGGGCCTGCTGCTGGTTAGCGGCAGGCCTCAGAGCAGTTCTTTCAGCCGATGCCAGAGCATGCCCAGCGCCAGCAGCGGCGAGCGCAGGTGTTTGCCGCCGGGGAAGGTCATGTGCGGCACCTGGGCGAACAGGTCGAAGCCGCGACTGGCCTGACCGGCAATGGCCTCGCCGAGCAGTTTGCCGGCCAGGTGGGTGGCGTTGAGCCCATGCCCGGAGTAGGCCTGGGCGTAATAGACGTTGGCCTGATCCTTGAGCCGGCCGATCTGCGGCAGGCGGTTGGCGCCGATGCCGATCATCCCGCCCCACTGGTAGTCGATCTTCACGTCGTGCAGGTGGGGGAACACGGTCAGCATTTTCGGCCGCATATAGCCGGCGATATCCGCCGGATCGCGGCCCGAGTAGTGGCAGGCGCCGCCGAACAGCAGGCGTCGGTCGGCGGACAGGCGGTAGTAGTCGAGGGCCACGCGCTGGTCGCACAGCGCCATGTTTTGCGGGATCAGGTTGCGCGCCTGGGCTTGGCTGAGCGGCTCGGTGGCGATCACGTAGCTGCCGGCGGGCAATACCTTGCCGCCGAGGGCCGGGTTGAGCTGATTCAGGTAGGCGTTGCAGCCGAGCACCAGATGGCTGGCGCGGACCACGCCCTGGGCGGTATGCACCTTGACCTCAGGGCCATAGTCGATACGCCTGACCGCCGAATTCTCGAACAGCTGCACGCCCAGTGCCTGGGCCGCGGCGGCTTCGCCGAGCGCCAGGTTGAGCGGGTGCAGGTGGCCCGAACCCATGTCGACCAGGCCGCCGACGTAGCGCTCGGAACCGACCACCTGATGCATCTGCTCGGGCTGCAACAGGCGCAGCTCATGACGGTAGCCGAGCGCCTTGAGTTCGGCCATGTCCTCGGCGAAGCCGGCGAGGTGACTGGGTTTGTTGGCCAGGTCGCAGTAGCCCCAGGTCAGGTCGCAGTCGATCTGGAAATGCTCGATCCGGCGGCGGACGATTTCCACGGCCTCCAGGCCCATCAGTTTGAGCTCGCGCACGCCCTCGGCACCGATCACCGACCCGAACTGCTCGACCCCGTGGCCGACCCCGCGGATCAGTTGACCGCCGTTGCGCCCGCTGGCGCCCCAGGCGATCTTGTGCGCCTCCAGCAGGATCACCGAGAGGCCTTTCTCGGCCAGCTCGATCGCCGTGTTCAGCCCGCTGAAGCCGCCGCCGACGATGCACACGTCGGCCCGCAACTCGCCGCTCAGGGGCGGGAAGTCCAGCTGGCGATTGACGCTGGCGGCGTAATAGGAAGCGGCGTGCTGGGTGGTCTGAGCGGGCTGGCGAACGCGGGCGTTCATGTGCGAAATCCTGATTGTGGTGTTTGTAAAATTTTACGAAGCATAAGCGTGGTCTTTGTCTGCCGCCAAGGGTTACGCGAAAAAAACTGGGTTTTCGTCGGCTCGTCCGGCGCGCTGCGGTGATCGGCGCGAGGCTCGGGGGTAAGATGCGCGGGATTTTTCCAGGACGCCGCCGATGAGCTGTACCAGCCACAAGATCGACCACCTGCGTTTGCAGATTCCGCGCTTCGACTGCGTGCCCGGTTGCCACGACTGCTGCGGGCCGGTGACTGCCTCGTCCGAGGAAATGGCGCGTCTGCCGGTGAAAAGCGCTGCCGCGCACGAGGCGGCCCTGGCTGAGCTGAACTGCGTGCACCTCGGTCCCCAAGGCTGCGAGGTGTATCAGCAGCGGCCGCTGATCTGCCGGCTGTTCGGCACCACCAAGAGCCTGCCGTGCCCCCATGGCCGTGGGCCGGAGCAGCTGACCGAACCGCGCATCGAGCAGCAGGTGCATCGGCTGATCGCCACCACCCGCCAGGTATTGGTCTAGCAGGCCGTCGAAAAACCACTGCGCTTGGTTATGCGGCGTTACTCCGGCACCGGCAGGCTCAGCGACTCCTTGACCTCCTCCATGACGATATAGCTCTTCGACTCGCGCACATGCGGCAGCTTGAGCAGGATGTCGCCGAGCAGCTTGCGGTAGCTGGCCATCTCGTTGATCCGTGCCTTGACCAGATAGTCGAAGTCGCCGGAAACCAGGTGGCATTCCAGTACGTGGGGCAGCTTGAGCACGGCGCGGCGAAATTCCTCGAAGGTGTCGCCGGATTTGTAGTCCAGGCTGATCTCGACGAACACCAACAGGCTGGCCTTGAGGTTCTGCGGGTTGAGGCGGGCGTGGTAGCCCATGATGATGCCTTCGCGCTCGAGCCGGCGCACCCGTTCGGTGCAGGGCGTGGTCGACAGGCCGACCCGTTCGCCCAGCTCGGTGAAGGAGATGCGCCCGTCTTCCTGGAGGATGCGCAGGATATTGCGGTCGATCTTGTCCAGCTCACGCCGGCTTTGATGCTGGGTACGCATAGGGGGGCCTCTCCGTGAAAGCGGTTTTTACCAAGAATTCTCGCCAAATATAGCTTTGCATATAGTGAAAAGCACTGGCTAATGCTCAATATACTGCGCGCATCAACTCTCAAATAGAACAAACGCCAGCGCATAGTCGCGGCGAGGAGTGAACGATGCGGGTTCTGGTGCTGGGTAGCGGTGTGATCGGGACAGTCAGTGCTTACTACCTGGCGCGCCAGGGCTTCGAAGTGGTGGTGGTTGACCGCCAGCCTGCCGTGGCCCAGGAAACCAGTTTCGGCAACGCCGGCCAGGTCTCCCCCGGCTATGCCTCGCCTTGGGCCGCGCCGGGCGTGCCGCTGAAAGCCATCAAGTGGCTGCTGCAAAAGCACGCGCCGCTGGCGATCAAGGCCACCGCCGACCTCGACCAGTACCTGTGGATGGCGCAGATGCTGCGCAACTGCACCGCCAGCCGCTACGCGGTGAACAAGGAGCGCATGGTGCGCCTGTCCGAGTACAGCCGCGATTGCCTCGACGAACTGCGTGCCGAGACCGGCATCGGCTACGAAGGCCGCCGCCTGGGCACTACCCAGCTGT
Organism: Pseudomonas sp.; assembly: GCA_041621735.1. Classification (GTDB taxonomy): domain Bacteria; phylum Pseudomonadota; class Gammaproteobacteria; order Pseudomonadales; family Pseudomonadaceae; genus Aquipseudomonas. Next base: position 20 of record JBFKAF010000307.1, on the reverse strand, counting down.
TCCGCACCCAGGCGCAAGTG
>JBFKAF010000306.1:0-4800 GCA_041621735.1 Pseudomonas sp. | reverse complement strand
GTATGTCGCCGATGAGGAGGCGATGCTGGTGCTGGGCGCGCGTATCGCGCAGGTGAGTAACGGGTGTGGCGTCATCTATCTGCATGGTGACTTGGGGGCCGGTAAAACCACTCTGTCACGCGGGATTATTCGCGGCCTGGGTCACGTTGGCGCGGTTAAAAGCCCGACCTTCACCCTGGTTGAGCCCTATGAAATTGGCAGTGTCCGGGCCTTTCACTTCGATCTGTATCGGCTGGTCGACCCGGAAGAGTTGGAGTACCTGGGTATTCGCGACTACTTCGAGGGCGATGCGCTGTGCTTGGTCGAGTGGCCGCAGCGTGGTACCGGTTTTTTGCCAAAGGCGGACCTGGACATTACCATTACTGCGCAAGCGGCCGGACGCTTGCTGCGTGTACGCGGGCAGACTGTGTGTGGCGAGACCTGGTGTGCCGCTTTGGCCATCGGAGCATGAGTTAAATAATGGGGTTGGCTATGCGCATAAGCGCGCGTTTCATCGCGGTTGGAGTGGTATTGGCGGCGTTCGCTGCCGAGGTTGTCGCCGCTTCGGATGTGCGCAGCGTGCGGTTGTGGCGCGCGCCGGATAACACGCGGCTGGTGTTCGATCTGTCCGGCCCGGTACAGCACAGCGTCTTCACCCTCAGTGCGCCGGAGCGCATCGTGATCGATGTCCAGGGGGGCAAGCTCGCTACGCAACTCGATCAGCTGGTCTTGAGCAATACGCCGATTACCGCCGTGCGCTCGGCGCAACGTACGGCCGAAGACCTGCGGGTGGTGATCGACCTGTCGGCGTCGGTGACGCCGAAAAGTTTTACCCTGGCACCCAATCAGCAGTATGGCCATCGTCTGGTGGTCGACCTGTTCGATCAGGAGGCGGGCGCGGCCCCCAGCCTGCCGACGACCAGCGCTGCTAGCGCGCCAGTGGCGCCTGTTACCCCGACCCAGACACCGCCCAAGTTAACCCCGGTGCCCAGTAGCAAGCGCGATATCGTCATTGCCATCGATGCGGGCCACGGTGGCGAGGACCCTGGCGCGTTGTCCCCGGTCAAGGGGCAGTACGAGAAGCATGTGACCCTGGCCCTGGCCAAGGAGTTGCAACGTCAGATCAGTGCCGAGAAGGGGTTCCGAGGCGAGCTGGTGCGTACCGGTGACTACTTCATTCCGTTGCGCAAGCGCACCGAGATTGCCCGCAAGAAGGGCGCCGACCTGTTCGTCTCGATTCACGCCGATGCGGCGCCGCGTGCCGCGGCGTTTGGCGCCTCGGTGTATGCCTTGTCGGATCGTGGCGCGACCTCGGAAACCGCGCGCTGGCTGGCCGATGCGGAAAACCAGTCGGACCTGATCGGTGGCGCCGGCAATGTCAGTCTGGATGACAAGGACCGCATGTTGGCGGGCGTGTTGCTGGATCTGTCGATGACCGCGTCACTATCGTCCAGCCTGAATGTCGGGCAAAAGGTGCTGAGCAATCTTGGCCGTATCACGCCGCTACATAAGCGTCGGGTCGAGCAGGCCGGCTTCATGGTGTTGAAGTCGCCGGATATTCCCTCGATCCTGGTCGAGACCGGGTTTATTTCCAATCCTAATGAGGCGCGCAAGCTTGCCTCGTCCAGTCATCAGCAGGTCCTGGCTCGCTCGATTCAGGCGGGGGTGCGGCAGTTCTTTCAGCAGAACCCGCCGCCAGGCACTTACCTGGCGTGGATGCGCGACAACGGCAAGATCGCCCAAGGGCCGCGTGATCATCTAGTCAGTCCCGGTGAAAGCCTGGCGCTGATCGCCCAGCGTTATCAGGTCAGCCTGGGCGCCCTGCGTAGCGCTAATTCGTTGAGTTCCGACTTGATCAAGGTGGGTCAGACCCTGCAGATCCCGACTACCACCTTGGCGGTGCAGCCATGAGTGACAGTGCGCGCATTCAGTTACTCAGTCCGCGGCTGGCCAACCAGATCGCCGCCGGTGAGGTGGTCGAGCGCCCGGCTTCGGTGATCAAGGAGCTACTGGAAAACAGCCTGGACTCCGGCGCCAGGCGCATCGAGGTGGACGTCGAGCAAGGCGGCATCAAGCTGCTGCGCGTGCGTGACGATGGCGGCGGCATTTCGGCGGACGATCTGCCGCTGGCCCTGGCGCGCCATGCCACCAGCAAAATCCGTGAGTTGGAAGACCTCGAGCAGGTGCTGAGCCTGGGCTTTCGCGGCGAAGCCTTGGCCTCGATCAGCTCGGTGGCCCGGCTGACCATGACCTCGCGTACCGCCGATGCCGAGCAGGCCTGGCAAGTGGAGACCGAAGGTCGTGACATGCAGCCACGGGTGCAGCCCGCCGCTCATCCGGTTGGCACCTCGGTGGAAGTGCGTGACCTGTTCTTCAATACCCCGGCGCGGCGCAAGTTTCTCAAGACCGAGAAAACCGAATTCGATCACCTGCAGGAAGTCATCAAGCGCTTGGCCTTGGCGCGCTTCGATGTGGCCTTTCATCTGCGCCATAACGGCAAGACTGTGCTGGGGCTGCACGAGGCGAACGATGAGGTCAGTCGTGGGCGGCGTGTCGCTGCGGTCTGTAGTACCGGCTTTCTGGAGCAGGCGTTGCCGATCGAGATCGAGCGCAACGGTTTGCGTTTATGGGGCTGGGTCGGCTTGCCGACCTTCTCGCGCAGTCAGGCGGACTTGCAGTATTTCTATGTGAATGGGCGCATGGTGCGCGACAAGCTGGTCGCCCATGCGGTGCGTCAGGCCTATCGCGATGTGCTGTTCAATGGCCGGCACCCGACCTTCGTGCTGTTTCTCGATATCGATCCCTCGATGGTCGATGTCAATGTGCACCCGACCAAGCACGAAGTGCGTTTCCGCGATGGGCGGATGGTGCACGACTTCCTCTATGGCACCTTGCACCGGGCGTTGGGTGATGTGCGCCCGGAAGACCAGTTGGCGGCTCCTGCGGCGGCAACCGAGATGGTTCGTGCGACTGGCCCTGCTGCCGGAGAGTTCGGCCCGCAGGGCGAAATCGGTCTGGCGGCCAGCGTGCTGGAACGAGCGCCGAGCGAGTCGGTCTGGCGCTCGGCCGGCGCCGGCTATCAGGCGCCCCGGCCAGGTGCGGCATTGCCGACAGCCGAGGCTCAGGGGGCGTATCGCGAGTATTTCTCGCCGCTGACCTCCTCGTCCGGGACGGCGTCGGCGAGTTTGCCGGAGGCGCAGGGTGACGTGCCGCCGCTGGGCTATGCCATTGCTCAGCTGAAGGGGGTGTACATCCTCGCCGAGAATGTTCAGGGCTTGGTCGTGGTCGACATGCATGCGGCCCATGAGCGGATCACTTACGAGCGTCTGAAAGTCGCCATGGCCAGTGAGGGGCTGCGTGGTCAGCCGCTGTTGGTGCCCGAATCCGTTGCGGTCAGTCAGCGCGAGGCGGATTGCGCCGAAGAGCATGCTGCCTGGTTTCAGAAGCTTGGCTTCGAGTTGCAGCGGCTAGGGCCGGAAAGTCTGGCGATCCGGCAAATTCCAGCCTTGCTCAAACAGGCCGAAGCGACCCAGTTGGTGCGCGATGTGTTGGCCGATTTACTTGAGTACGGCACCAGTGACCGCATTCAGGCGCATCTCAATGAGTTGCTTGGCACCATGGCCTGTCATGGCGCAATACGCGCCAATCGACGTTTGGCGCTACCGGAGATGAATGCCCTGTTACGGGATATGGAGAGCACCGAGCGTAGCGGCCAGTGCAACCATGGCCGCCCGACCTGGACGCAAATGGGCATGGATGACCTCGATAAGCTGTTTCTGCGTGGCCGTTAAGGGCTTGGGCCGGGCCCGCATCAGCGCCGTTCAGCGAGTTCTTGGACATGACTGAGCGCTTGCCACCGGCGATTTTCCTGATGGGGCCCACCGCTGCCGGTAAGACCGACTTGGCCTTGGAGCTGGCGCGGGTATTGCCGTGCGAGCTGATCAGCGTCGACTCGGCGCTGGTTTATCGTGGCATGGACATCGGCACGGCCAAGCCCGATAAGGCAGTGCTGGCGGAGTTTCCCCATCGCTTGATCGATATTCGCGACCCATCTGAAAGCTACTCAGCCGCCGAATTTCGGGCCGACGCCCTGGCGGCGATGGCGGAGATCACCGCCCGGGGGCGCATTCCGCTGCTGGTCGGCGGCACCATGTTGTATTACAAGACATTGCTCGATGGTCTGGCCGATATGCCGAGCGCCGACCCGCAGGTGCGCGCTGAGCTGGAGGCGCGAGCCCTGGTTGAGGGGTGGGACGCCCTGCATCGCGAGTTGCAGGCGATCGATCCTGAGTCGGCCGCGCGCATTCACCCCAATGACCCGCAACGCCTGACCCGCGCCCTTGAAGTGTATCGGCTCAGCGGCATGAGCATGACCGCTCACCGGCAGCGCCAGGCCATGCAAGCGCCTGACGGCACCAGTCCAGGCGCAGGCCGGCTGCCCTATACTGTCGCGCACTTGGCCATCGCCCCGGCGCAGCGCCAGGTGTTGCATGCACGGATTGCACAAAGATTTCAGTCGATGCTGGAACAGGGCTTCGTCGACGAGGTCGAACGGCTGCGGCAGAGAAGTGACTTGCACGCGGGGCTACCGTCTATACGGGCGGTGGGTTATCGCCAGGTCTGGGATTATTTAGAGGGCAACCTGAGCTCGGCGCAGATGCAGGAGCGTGGGATCATTGCCACGCGCCAGCTGGCTAAGCGACAGTTCACCTGGTTGCGCAGTTGGGCCGACTTGCATTGGTTGGATAGCCTGGCCTGTGACAATCTGCCGCGCGCCTTGAAATACTTGGCGTCGGTCTCCATATTGACCTGAGACCTTGC
>JBFKAF010000305.1:0-4821 GCA_041621735.1 Pseudomonas sp. | reverse complement strand
CGCGGCCAAGCGGGCAGCCCGCGAGATCCGCTGTCCGCCGCGCGCGAGCCAGCCTGCGACTATCCTCAGGGTGTCGTCAGCCGGTGCTCTCGCCGCCCCCTTCCTTGCCATCAGCAGGTGCAGCGCATGCAGATAGAAGATCTCACCGACAACGTCCTGCAAACCCTGTGGCAGTGGGCGACCACGCCTTGGCTGCAGGTCGGCGACACCGATTTGCACCTGGCGCGGCTGTTGGGCCTGCTCTTCATTCTGTTCTTCGCCTGGTGGTTTTCGTCCCTGCTGGAGCATGGTCTGCGCAACGTGGCGGCGCGCGGCAAGGGCACCCACATGAACTCCTCGGGGATGTACGCGCTGACCCGGATCATCCGCTATGCGGTGTGGATCATCGGCACCCTGGTCGGCTTGCGTTACCTCGGCCTCGACCTGACCAATCTCGCCTTGATCGGCGGCGCCATCGGCGTGGGCATCGGTTTTGGTTTGCAGAACATCTTCAGCAATTTCATCTCCGGCCTGATCCTGCTGCTGGAGAAGACCCTCAAGGTCGGCGATTTCGTCGACCTGCAATCCGGGGTGATGGGTCGCGTGACCGAGATCGGCATGCGCTACACGCGTATCACCACCAATGACCTGGTCGATATCATCGTGCCCAACTCGGAGTTCATTAACGGCCGGGTGACCAACTGGAGCTTCAACGAGAAATACCGGCGCATCCACGTGCCCTTCGGCGTGGCCTATGGCAGCGACAAGCACAGGGTCAGGCTGGCGGTGCTCAAGGCAGTGGAGGCGGTGCCCGGCTGCATCATCGATGAACCCGCGCGGCAGCCGGATGTGTGGCTGACCAAGTTCGGCGACAGCAGCCTGGAGTTCGAGCTGGTGGTGTGGGTGGCGCACGAGCTGATGATCTCGCCGGGGGCGACCAGCGCCCGCTTCATGTGGGCCATAGAGGACCAGCTACGCCTGGCCGAGGTGGAAATCCCCTTTCCGCAACGTGACTTGCACCTGCGCTCGGGCAGCCTGCGCCTGGACCTGGGCGACGATCCGCGCCTGCAGGCCCTGCGCGAGAAAGCGCCGCGTAGCGACCAGGCATAAGCCCCGAGGGGGATTACGCCTGGTCAACTCCGGCGATCCACCCACCTGAAAGCCCCGCACGTGGCGGGGCTGGTCTGTTGGCTACCAACGTGGCTGGGCGTAATAGCCGCGCTGCCGGCCGTGGTGCTTGTGGTACTTGTGGTGATGGTGCCGCCTGAACGAGTGACGTGGCTCGATCACCACGGGATAGGGCTGGTAGTAGGCCGGCTGCGGCGGGTAGTAAACGGGTTGTGGTGGCGGGTAGTAGACCACCGCTGGCGGCGGGTACACCTCGACATACGCGGGGGGCGGCGCGTAACGACTATTGGCGACGATGGCACCGCCGACTACGGCGCCCAGGATGGCCCCGGCGATGGCGGCATCTCGGTCGGACCCGCGTGCCTGTGCCTGACCGCCGAGTGCCAGGCCGGCCACGAGCACGGCGAGTAGGGGGATTCGGTTAAGCATGCTGGGTACTCCTGTGTAGCGTCGGCATGTGCCGGTTACTAGCTTCGACCCTGAGCTGAACCGAATGTCTCGCGGGCTAAGGTAAAGCTTGTGTAAACCCTGCGAGCGCAGGTGCTGGGCGGGCTTTCCGTCAGGCGTTCGCGCGCCTTGTGAGTCCCGCGCTAAGCGCATTTGCGCTCAGATCCTGATGATGGCTCGAGCCTGTCATGGGGTAGTGGCGCATCGCCGGAGCTGTCCGTTTGATTGGCTATAAGCATCCCTCTGGTTATTTGGATATTTTTTTAAATCAATATTTATCAGATGCTTATGAATCAAGAATGTTGAATTGAGCAAGTCGACGAAATATTGACTATCCCGGCCCGCGGAACTAATACCTTAGGTACGCTCAAGCAAATATGGGTGTTTCATGCGCTTGAGGTGGGTACCCGGACTGTGTGCTGCTAGGGCAATGGTGCGAAGTCTGTCTGGGCCAATCCCGACCTCCGTTGGCGCCTTTTCTAAAGCCTGCTCATGCGAGTAGATGGCTCGGTTGGATAGTGCTGTCTGCAGCATTAGGCAGAGCGTGCGGCGACTGCGGCCCGGCGAAGTCGCGCTGAGGGAGGCTGTGAGATGGGCAGAGTAGCGGGGAGGGCAGAGCAAACTCGGCCCGTAGTGGCCTGTGTCGTGGCGGATGCGACCGATAACCGGCCGATGGCCTTGCGCTTTCTCGATTCGGCGTTCATGCGCTTTCTCTATTCGCTGGGCTTGCTCCTGGCCGCAACGCTGCTGGCAGCCTTGGTGGCTATGGACATGGCGCTGGGCGACGAGCCGCCGGGCAATGAAAAATGGCTGGAGCCGGCCCGCTCCAAACTCATGCATGTGATGAGTGCCATGCCGTTCTTTCCGCACCGGGCCAACACCACGGGCAACCTGGTGTTGAATGTGCAGGACTTCGACGATGCCCAGGTGTGTGGCGCTTGCCACGTCGAGATCTACAAACAATGGCGTAGCTCGATGATGTCCCAGGCCTGGGACGAGCCGATCTACCGGGCCTTGCTGAAAATGGCCAGCGAGGCCACCGACGGCAAGGTGGATAACTTCTGTACCGGTTGCCACTCGCCGATTGGCCTTACCACCGGGCAGATCACCGCGCAGGTCAACCGTTCCTCGATCGAGGACAGTGCCAAGAATCACCCGATGCCGGGGGTCGACTGCGAGAGTTGTCATAACATCAGCGCGCGCACCGGCCTGGATAACGGCGCCTATGTCATGAGCCCCCGGGCACACGGCAAATCGACCAAATACGGCCCGCGCAAGGATGCCGTGTCGCCGTATCACGACACCGTGTATTCGGCGCTGCACACGCGCTCGGATTTTTGCGCCACCTGCCACAACGTCACCCATCCCTTCAGCAGCGTGGCGGTCGAGCGCACCTATGACGAGTGGCTGGAAAGTCCCTACAGCCTGAACAATGAAACCTGCCAGGACTGCCATATGCCGAGCTTTGCCGGCAAGGCCGCGGTTATGGGGCCGGAGCGCGAGCGGGTCGCCTCGCACTGGTTCAGTGGGGCCAACGCCACGGTGCTCAGCTACCTAGGTGAGCACGAGGCCGCGCAGCGTGCGCGCGAGATGCTGGCGACTGCCGCGGAGATTACCTTTCAGCCGCTGCCCGCCGACATGCTGCCCGGGCAATACACCACGGTTGCGGTCAAGGTGGCCAATGTCGGTGCCGGGCACAAACTGCCGACCGGTTTTCCGGAAGGGCGGGAAATCTGGATCGACTTTCAGGTGCGCGATGCCACGGGGCGCGAACTCTATCGCCTGGGTGCGGTGAAGGATGGGGCAACCGAGCCGGACACGCGCAACTTCAAGGTGTACCTGGGCGACAAGGACGGCAAGGTACTGGACATCGAAGTCTGGAACGCCACGCAAATCCTCTCGGATAACCGCATCCTGCCCAAGGGCTACATCGTCCGCGAGTTCTCCTTCCAGGTGCCGGCCGACGCGGTCGGGCCGCTGACCCTGAGCGCGCAGCTGAACTACTGGCCGTTCTCGCAGAAACTCGCCGACTACCTGCTGGGCGCCGGCAAGATGCAGGTGGAAATCACCCGCATGGCCGGCGTCACCCGGCGCGTGCCACTGTCGAGGGCGTTGGCCAGTGCCGCCGCGGGCGAGCCGATCAGCCCATGAGGTCGGCGCTGCCCTGGGATTCGCAGCCCCTGTGGTGAGCCACCCGCTATCACAACTTGAGCATTGCTACGGTTGACCTTAATCTTGCGTTTGCGCAAACAGGGACGGTTAGCGTGAGGGTTTGGCCAGCCGCCACTTCTTTCCAGACCGTTGCTGGCGTGTTCGGCGCTGCCGATCCCCCTCAGTCGTTCGGTCACCATGACCGCTAAGGAAAGCCCATGTCTCTGTTCCGCTTGTTGTCTGTTGCTGTATTCGCCATCGCCCTCACAGGTTGTGCCTCCTCGGCCAAGATTGAAGGCATGACTGTCAGCGATAACCAGCTGCAGACCCTGCAGTTCGACCAACCACTGCATGCCAACCTGCAGCTCAACCCAGTCAATGGCGGAGAGGCAACCAATCCGCTGTGGACCTCGGAAATCGACGGCCCGGCGTTCCAGGCTGCGCTGCAACAATCGCTGGATAAAGCCGGTCTGCTGAGTACGTCCAGCCATGCCCCTTTAGCCCTGCAAGCCAACCTGCTGCGAGTCGAGCAGCCGCTGTTCGGTTTGGATTTCAAGGTGACGACCGAGGTCGAATACACCCTGGTCGAAAAGGCCAGCGGCAAGGTGCTGTTTCGCGAAACGCTGCGCACGCCTTTCACCGCCGGTGTGGGTGATGCCTTCGTCGCGGTCAAGCGCTTGCGTCTGGCCAACGAGGGGGCAGCCAAAGAAAACATCGCCGCCCTGCTCAAGCGCCTGAGCGCATTGAAGGTCGATGCTAGTCAGGTCTCCCTGAGTCAGTAAGCGCATCCTTGCTTCAAGCGAAAGCCCTGGTCCTGATGCCGGGGCTTTCGTGTTTTCGAGGGCGCGCACCTCAGCGCCTCGACTCAAGGCTTGTGCAGCGTCGGGTAGCCCTGAGTGAATACCCAGTCGCTCTGCTGGGCCGGGACGTGGCAGCCCTTGCAGGTTTCCTCGAAGCCCTTCGACACATTCAGTGCCGGGTTCTTCGCTTCGTACAGCGCCCAGCCCCAGCCCTCGCTCCAGTGCGGGTTGCCCTGGAAGCGGCCCTGACGGTCCTTGATCATCACGAACCAGACCGCGGTATCGCCGGCCCACTGGGCCAGGCCGGTGGTCTGGG
>JBFKAF010000304.1:0-4823 GCA_041621735.1 Pseudomonas sp. | reverse complement strand
GGGGCTGCCCTAGCAGAGACACCTCAGGCATAGGCCTGCAGCAGCCAGAGCGCCGCCATGCCCACCGCCAGGGTCAACAGAACCTGGCGGGTGCGCCAGGCGACGAGTGCGGCCAGGGCGCCGGCCAGCAGGCGCTCGTTGCCCAGCGACAGGTCGATTACGCCGTTGGCGTTGACCAGGGCCGGCAATACCAGCGCGGCCATCACCGCGGCCGGCACGAAGCGCAGGGCGCGTTGCAGGTACGGCGGTGGGCTGGCCCGCCCGAGCATCTGGATGAACGACAGGCGCAGGGCGAAGGTGCCGAGGCCGATGGCGAGAATGATCAGCCAGGCGGTGCTGCTGGACATCGTCAGTCCTCCCTGCCGTGCGAGTCGGTCTGAACGGGCGCCGGCGCGGGCGGCTGCAGGGCCTCGACCAGCAGGCCGGCGCCGATGCCGCTGGCGGCCGCCAGAAACAGGCCCAGGTTGTAGGGCAGGCCAGCGGCCGCGACGGCCACTATGCCGCCAGTCATGGCGGCGGCCAGGGTCGCGCGGTCGATGATTGAGGGGATCAACAGCACCAGGAAGGACAGCGGAATGGTGAAGTCCAGCGACCAGCTCGCGGGCACCCCGGCGCCGAGGAAGATCCCGGCGGCGCAGGCTCCCACCCAGGTCAGCCACATCGGCAGTGCCGTGCCCAGGTAATACAGGTGCTTGGCCGGCCCCTGGGGGTCGAGGGTGTAGCGGGTGATGCTCAGCGCATAGGCCTGGTCGGTGAGCAGGTAGGCCATGGGCCAGCGCCAACGCCAGCTCAGGCCCTGAAAGTGGGGCGCGATCGAGGCGCTGTACATGGTGAAGCGCAGGTTGATCACCAGCGCCGTGAGTATCACCACCAGCGGCAGGGTGCCGATGCTCATCAGCTGGGCGGCCACCAGTTGCGCCGAACCGGCGAAGATGACGACCGACATGGCCAGTGCCGCGCCGGGCGATAACCCGGCGTCGATGGCGGCGATACCGGCGATCATGCCGAACGGAATCATCCCGGGAAGCAGTGGCGCGACCGCCTTGGCCCCGGCGCTGAACGCCGGGTGTGCTGAAAGGGCCATGGCGTCTCCTGACTGTGCCTGTCTGTAAGTGCTTGCCGGGGCCGTTGCGGGCGATGCTCGGCCGGAACATGGACACCAGCCTAATGCGTCTGTGGCAGCGCGGGTGTTCCATTCGCGACCCTGAAATGTACCCGGCCAAGCCGGCCACCGCAGCTCCTGGATCGACTGTGCAGCCCGATTAAGCCCTGACTGTATTGGCGGCCGCATGCCGGCGAATGTTTTTATAGAGGCTTTCTCGTCCGCCCTGGAGTCAGCGGCATGTCGCCGAAAGATTTATGCCTGGCCTTGGTGGTGATCGTGGCCTGGGGCCTGAATTTCGTGGTTATCAAGGTCGGCCTGGACGGCGTGCCGCCGATGCTGCTCGGAGCGCTGCGTTTCAGCCTGGCGGCGCTGCCGGCGATCTTCTTCATCAAACGCCCCGCGCTGCCGTTGCGCTGGTTGCTGGCCTACGGCTTGAGCATCTCGCTGGGCCAGTTCGCCTTTCTCTTCTCGGCGATGGCGGTCGGCATGCCGGCGGGGCTGGCGTCGTTGGTGTTGCAGTCCCAGGCCTTCTTCACCCTGTTCCTGGCGGCGCTGCTGCTCGGCGAACGGCTGCGCGCGAGCAATCTGTTCGGCCTGCTGGTCGCGGCCGCCGGGCTGCTGCTGATTGGCCTGCAGAGTGGCCGGGCGATGACCCTGGCCGGCTTTGCGCTGACCATTTGCGCGGCGGCCATGTGGGGCATGGGCAATATCATCACCAAGCAAGTCGGTCGGGTCGATCTGCTCGCGCTGGTGGTGTGGGGCAGCCTGATTCCGCCGCTGCCGTTTTTCGCCTTGTCCTGGCTGCTGGAGGGCCCGGCGCTGATCGAGAGCTCCCTCAGAGGCATCGGTCTGTCCTCGATTCTGGCGATCGTGTACCTGGCCTTTGTCGCGACCCTGCTCGGCTACGGCCTGTGGAGCCGCCTGTTGTCGCGCTACCCGACCAGCCAGATCGCGCCGTTCTCGATGCTGGTGCCGGTGATTGGCCTGAGTTCCTCGGCGTGGCTGCTCGATGAACAGTTGAGTCCACTGCAAATGGCCGGGGCGCTGCTGGTCATGGTCGGGCTGCTGGTCAATGTATTCGGCGCGCGGCTGTTCGGTCGCGTCTTCCAGGTGCAAGGCCGGCCCTTGTAACCAGCACTCTCGGCGGGTGCCGCGCAAGGCTGCACGGTGCTCGACCGGCCCGGACCGATATGCCGCAGCCGGCTTCGCATGCTGGGCGGATGTGCGCCAGCGCTTGGACGCCAGGGCCGGGCTGTCTTACCCTTCTACTCAGTCGCTGTGTAGTGCCGCGCCCGCCATCATTGCTCACGAGGTCTCCCATGTCCCTGCTCGCTCGCTGCCAACGCCTGCTGTTGTCTTTGCTTGTCGGTTCGCTACTCAGCCTGGGCAGTGCCTTCGCCGCCGAGCCGGTGGTGGTGTCGTCGAAGATCGATACCGAAGGCGCGGTGCTCGGCAATCTGATCGCCCAGGCGCTGGCGCGCGGCGGGGTGCCGGTGATCGAACGGATCCAGTTGGGCGGCACCAGCATCGTGCGTGCCGCGTTGATCGCCGGGGAGATCGACATCTACCCGGAGTACACCGGTAACGGCGCGTTCTTCTTCGACCTCGGCGACAGCCCGGTGTGGAAGGATGCGGCCAAGGCCTACGCCACGGTCAAACAGCTGGATCGGGAGCGGAATCAACTGGTCTGGTTGCAAGCGGCCAACGCCAATAACACCTGGGCCATGAGCGTGCGCGGCGATCTGGCGCGGGCCAACCAGTTGGCCACCCTGGACGATCTGGCCCGTTACCTGAAAGCCGGTGGTGAGTTCAAGTTCGCCGCCAGCGCCGAGTTCGTCGAGTCGCCCAGTGCCTTGCCGGCGTTCCAGGCGGCCTATGGCTTCAGCCTCAGCCCGGAGCAGTTGGTGATTCTCTCCGGCGGCAACACCGCGGCCACCTTGCGCGCGGCGGCGCTGCAGACCAACGGGGTGAATGGCGCCATGACGTATGGCACCGACGGCGGTCTGAGCGCCTTGGATTTACAGGTGCTGGAGGACACCCGCGGGGTGCAGCCGGTCTACCAGCCGGCGCCGCTGGTGCGCGCGGACGCCCTGCAGGCCTACCCGCAGATAGCAAGCCTGCTGGCGCCGGTGTTCGCCGCGTTGAACCTGCAGGTGCTGCAAAAACTGAATGCCGAGGTGGCGGTCAATGGCGCCGACCCACGGCTGGTGGCCATGAGCTTTCTGGACAGCCTGCAGCCCTGAGTTCGCTCGCTGATGCGGCTGCTATCGAGCGCGAGCAACCGGGTGGTGCTGACCCTGGTGGCGCTGGCCATCGGCACCCTGTTACTCGGCGACTACGCCAGCGTGCAGGCCAATCGCATCGTCCCCGGCAGCGGCTTCGGGCTGTTTGCCGCGCTGGGTTCGGCCTGGGCCGTGGCCCTGCTGGCGACGCTGCTGACGCTTGCCGTGCTGGCGCTACGCCCCTCGCCGGCAGGCTATCGCGGCATGTTGCTGTTGATCATCCTGTTGCTGCTGCAATGGCCGGCGAGCCTGGCCTGGTTCATCCATGGGCAGATTCCGGCCGAGCAAGCGCAGGCGCGCGCGGGCCTGGCGACGGGCTGCTGGGGCCTGCTGTTTTTTGCCCTGTTGCTGCTGATCGAGGTGCGCCAGCGTCTGGCACCGGGCGCTGGCTGGTGGCGCCTGGGTCCGCTGGGCTTGCTGCTGGTCAGCGGGTTGTTGATCTACAGCGGTGATCTGGAGCCGCTGGCCCTGCTGCGCGAGTACGGCAGCCGCAGTGCGCAGTTCTGGCAGGCGTTGCGCGGGCACCTGGGCCTGGTCGGCGGCGCCCTGGGCTTCAGCCTGTTGTTCGGCGTGGCCCTGGCCCTGCTGATTCGCCGTCAGCCGCAGTTGCAGCGCTCGCTGTTCGGCGTGCTGAATTTCTTCCAGACCATTCCCAGCCTGGCCCTGTTCGGCCTGTTGATCGCACCGCTCAGCTACCTGGCGGCGCACTCGCCACTGTTGCAGCAACTGGGTATTCGCGGCATCGGTTGGGCGCCGGCGCTATTGGCGCTGATCGCCTACAGCCTGCTGCCGATCGTGCGTAACACCAGCGTGGCCCTGCAGGCGGTGGCGGACGAGGTGATCGAGTCGGCGCGCGGCATGGGCATGAGCCCGTGGCAGGTGTTCAGCCAGGTGCGTCTGCCACTGGCCCTGCCGGTGATTCTCGAAGGCATGCGCATCACCAGCATCCAGGCCATCGGCCTGACCGCGGTGGCCGCGCTGATCGGCGCCGAGGGCTTCGGCAGTTTTATCTTTCAGGGCCTGGGCCAGGGCGCCATGGACCTGGTGTTGCTCGGCGCGTTGCCGACCATCGTCCTGGCGCTGCTCGCCGATGCGCTGTTCAGCGCTCTGGCCCGTTATGTTCAGCCTGGAGTGGGCTGAGTGAACGGCCGAGTTCAGCCTGGAGTGGCAGTATGAGTGCACGACCGATGATCGAGCTGGACAAGGTCAGCCGCCTGTTCGAGGGCGTGGCGGCGGTGGACGGCATTTCCCTGCGGATCGACAGCGGCGAAATCTGCGTGATAGTCGGCACCTCGGGTTGCGGCAAGTCGACCACCCTGCGCCTGCTCAACAAATTGATCGATTGCTCCAGCGGCGACATTCGCATCGACGGGCAGGACATCGCCCAGCTGGATGCCCAGTTGCTGCGTCGGCGCATGGGTTACGCGATCCAGAAT
>JBFKAF010000303.1:0-4827 GCA_041621735.1 Pseudomonas sp. | reverse complement strand
TGAATGGGCATGATCCATATGCCTATCTCAAAGATGTGCTGACGCGCCTGCCGACGCATCGGGCAAGTGAGATTGATCAACTGCTGCCGCATCGGTGGGCGCCAGCCTAACTTACGCAAGGTGAGTTGGGCGGACGCTTACAATCCGACAAAGGCCAGGGCCGCACGATCAGCACCGACGACAAAGAACCTTTGCGCCAACATATGAATGAAAAAATGGCCTCAACCGAGGGCCGAGAAATCTATAAAGATCGCAAGACCATCGTTGAGCCGGTATTTGGTCAGATCAAAAACCTTGGTTTCGATGGCTTCAGTGTCCGCAGCCATCTGAAGACGGCTGGAGAATTTGCTCTGATGTGCGCCAGCCATAACCTCAAAAAAATTGCCAAAGCGATGGCGAAGGGGTTAGTGCGCCCGGAATACGGAAACTTAGTGCCAAATCCGACCTAAAGGGCTGATTTTGGCCTTTAAGCAGGCAAAAGTAGCCTCGTAAAGCGGATAACGAGACTTTTTGTTGATGCGTAGTTGACCGTAGATCACCTTCGGGTGGTCAAGTGATGCTTTGGGGGCAGCCGGGCGGGTTGGCACCGCATTCTAGGACAGCCTCCTAGGGGCTACATACTAAAGCGATTGACCAGATTGTTAAGATTTGCGGCCAAGCGAGCCAGCTCTTCACTGGCCTCGGAGGTCTGCTGAACGCTGGCGGTACTCTGTTCAGAAATGTCACTGATAGCAACCAGGTTCCGATCGACTTCTCGCGCCACCTGGGCTTGTTCTTCTGCTGCGCTGGCAATCACTAAATTCATTCCATTTATTTCCGTGATCCGCTCGGCGATCAGGGTCAGTGCCTGATCAGCTTCACTAGCCATTCTCTGACTGCGTGCAGCAAACTCGCAGCTCTGCTGCACGTCACGAACACCCTCTTGCGTCACGCTCTGAATGGAAAAAATCATTTGTTCGATTTCTTGAGTAGAGGTCTGGGTGCGTTGTGCCAAATTGCGAACTTCGTCAGCGACTACCGCAAAACCACGGCCTGCCTCACCAGCATGGGCGGCCTCAATCGCAGCATTGAGGGCAAGCAATTTAGTTTGCTCGGCAATGGCACGGATCACGTCCAATACACGACCGATGTTCGATGCTTCCTCAGCCAGGCGGAAGACGGTTCTGGTGGTTTCATTAAGCTTGCCGCTGAGCCGATCGATAGTCTCGCGGGTTAGCATAACCTGTTTGCGCCCCCCGTCTGCCAAGTCCATCGCTTCGTGTGATGCATTGGATGTGCGGTTGGCATTGTCTGCGACTTCATCCACTGCAGCGGACATTTCGGTTACTGCCGTGGCCGCCATTTGCATCTCATCATTTTGCCGGTGGATACCCTGGGCTGTGCTCTCAGTGGCCGTCTGAAGTTCTTCAGCAGCAGCTGCCAATTGAGTCGCCGAGCCCTGGATATCCTGCAAGGTATTGCGAAGATTAGCCTGCATCGCCTGCACAGACTGCTGCACGTCGGTAACCTCATTGCGACCGCTCACCTGAATCGACTGGCTCAGATCGCCAAGTGCTACACGAGCCGCTGCATCCTTAAGTGTCGTCAAAGGATGGATGATGCTACGTATAAGCCGCGTGGCGAAGACACCACCGCAAATCAGTATTCCCAAGAGCAGCAGCGCTAACATGGTGCGGGAAGAGTCATACAGGACAACGGCGGCGTCATAGGCACGCTTTGATTCCTCCACTTGGATTTGGGTCAGATGGCTGAGTCCTTCCGAAAGCGGATCAATCAACGGGTACATTTCATTTTCGACAAAGGTGTCGAGTGCCGCCTTGTCGCCACGTTCCAAAATGCCTTTCAAACGTTCAATGGGGTCTTGAGCTTCATCAACAAGCTTGGCTAGTGCGTCCACTGAACGTTGCTCTTCATCGATCTTTTTGGTCTTTTGGTAGGCGTGCCATAGCATGTCGATCTGCCGACCGGCGTCTTTCACCTCTTGCTCGGCTTGGGCGTAGGTCATGCGGCCACTGCGAGCCTTGTGGCTGCTATCGACGATTTTCACTGCATACAGGTCGGCGATGGTTTTCAGGTCACGTAGCGGAACGACTCGATCTAGATAAACTGTATTAAGGCTTGCCACGCCTCTCTGAAGAGCACTGAATCCCATCAACTCAATAGTTATGAAGCCGATAAACATAGCGCCGACTAGCATTAAAAGTCGGGTTCGAATAGTGAATTGCTGCATGAGTGTGATCCTATTCCGTACGGCTGCTAGGGCGGATGTGTGATCCGGCAAGCACTTATTGGTCCTGATTGCGGGCTCGGGCGGGCTCAGCCGAGCATCGCCCGCAGACCCGCCTCGGCGCAGGCTTCGTCCTGCTCTTCCGAGCCGCCGGAAACGCCTATTCCGCCGATGCACTGCCTGTCCAGCAGGACCGGCAACCCACCGCCGAATACCACCAGTCGCTCGCGTGCCGGGATACCGATGCGCAGGCGTTCGTTGTCGCCCAGCACCTGCAGCCACTGGCCAGTGGGGAAGCCGAAACCGGCAGCGGTGTAGGCCTTGTCACGCGCGATGTCCGCCGAGTGAAGGAAGGCACCATTCATGCTCAGGAAAACCAGGTTAAGGCCGGCGCGATCCACTACCGCAACGTGGATGCGGATGCCGAGCGCACTGGCGTGATCGCTAGCCGCCTGGACGGCCCGCAGGGCCGCTTGCCAGATGAGGTTAGTTTCGAGGGTCGAGATGATCATGGCGGCCTCAGCGATTGAGCTTACTCGCCGGTTCGCCGCCGATGCCGAAGTGGTTCTTCGGCATCTCGGTGATGATCACCCGTACCCGTTCGATCGGCGCGTCCAGCGAGCGTGACATGGCCTCGCTGACTTCGCGGATCAGGGTTTCCTTCTGCTCGTCGCTGCGACCTTCGAGGATGTACAACTGGGCGATGGGCATGCCCTCGTCCTCCAAAAATAGGGGCGGCCGACCATGCAGGCCGGCCGCGGGATTTCAGATAAAGCGCGCGGATACCGAGCCGAGACCCTGGTAACGCACGGTGATGTTGTCGCCCGGCGCCACCGGCACCGCCGCGGTGATGCCGCCGGTCATGATGAAGGTGCCGGCAGGGATGTGTTCGCCGCGCTCGGCCAGCAGGTTGGCCAGCATCGCCACGCTGGACAGCGGATGGCCGAGTACCGCCGCGCCAGCGCCGAGTTCCACCACTTCGCCATTCTTCTCCATGACCACGCCAAGGGTGCGCAGGTCGACTTCCTCCAGGCTGGCCATGCGCCCGCCGGTGATGAAGCGGGTCGAGGAGGCGTTGTCGGCAACCACGCTGATCAGGTCGAACTTGAAGTTCTCATAGCGCGAGTCGATTACCTCGACGGTCGGAATCACGTAATCGATCGCCGCAATCACGTCGCCGAGATGGCAACCCGGGCCATGCAGGGGCGCCTTGGTCACCACCGATATTTCCGCCTCGATCTTCGGGTGGATCAGCTTGGAACAATCCACCACGCCGCCGTCCGGTACGCTGAAGTAGTCGGCGAGGAAGCCGTAGATCGGCGTTTCCACGCCCATCTGCGCCATCTTCGCCCAGGAGGTCAGGCCCATCTTCAGGCCGACGATCTTGTTGCCGCGAGCCTCCTTGCGCCGACGGATTTCCCACTGCACGTCGTAGGCGTCGGCGAAGGTCATTTCGGGGAAGTCGTTGGTCACCTTGCCGATGTCGTGGACATTCAGCTCGGCGTTTTCAATGTGCTCGGCCAGGGCCAGCACCTGTTCGCGGGTCAGGGTACGGTTCATGCGCTCACCTTCTGGTTCTGCCGGGCTCTGGCCATATCCAGGGCCAGGTCTTCGATCATGTCTTCCTGGCCGCCGACGGTACCGCGACGGCCCAGTTCGACCAGGATGTCGCGGGCCGACACGCCGTATTTCTTCTCGGCGCGCTGGGCGAACAACAGAAACGAGCTGTACACCCCTGCATAGCCCAGGGTCAGGGCGTCGCGGTCGACGCGGATCGGCTGATCCATCATCGGCACCACTAGGTCCTCAGCGACGTCCATGATCCGGTACAGGTCAATGCCGGTTTCTACGCCCATGCGTTTGCACACCGCGACGAACACCTCCAGCGGCGTGTTGCCGGCACCGGCGCCGAGGCCGGCAACCGATCCGTCGATGCGCACGGCACCGGCCTCGATCGCGGCCAGAGAGTTGGCGATGGCCATGCCCATGTTGTGGTGGCCGTGGAAACCGACTTCGGTGGCCGGGTTAAGCTCGGCGCGCAGCAGACCGATTTTCTCGCTGACTTCATCGGGCAGCATGTAGCCGGCCGAGTCGGTGCAGTAGATGCAGTTGGCGCCGTAGCTTTCCATCAGCCGCGCCTGCTCCAGCACTTTCTCGGCGCTGATCATGTGCGCCATCATCAGGAAGCCGACAGTGTCGACGCCGAGTTTGCGCGCCATGCCGATGTGCTGCTCGGAGACATCCGCCTCGGTGCAGTGGGTGGCCACGCGGATGGTCGAGACGCCACAGTCCAGCGCCATGCGCAGGTGTTCGACGGTGCCGATGCCGGGCAGCAGCAGGGCGGAGACCTTGGCCTGCTTGAGCTGCGGGATCACCGCGCGCAGGTATTCCTCGTCGCTGTGCGCCGGGAAGCCGTAGTTGATCGAACGGCCGCCGAGGCCGTCGCCGTGGGTGATCTCGATCAGCGGCATGCCGGCGGCATCGAGGCCGGTGGCGACCGCGACCATCTGCTCCAGGCTGATCTGGTGGCGCTTGGCGTGCATGCCGTCGCGCAGGCTCATGTCGTGCAGGATGACGCTCTTGCCGTGCAAATTCATGGT
>JBFKAF010000302.1:0-4834 GCA_041621735.1 Pseudomonas sp. | reverse complement strand
CGCAGCAGACGGCCGTTACTCCACTCGCGATTGATGAAACTGAAGAAGCGCTCGGGATGCAAGGGCCGCCGCGCACGGTAAACACTGGAGGCGATGCCGTATTCCTCAGTCTCGGGGGTGTGCTCACCGCGCAGCTGATTGAGCCAGCCCGGCGCCTGGGCGGCGCGCTCGAAGTCGAAGCGCCCGGTATCGAGGATCTTGTTCAGCGGCACCGCGCCCATGACCATCGGCAGAATCTCGGCGTGGGTGTTGAGGCCACGGAGGATGGCGATCAGTTCCTCGCGCTGATGACTGCCGATCAGATCGGTCTTGCTCACCAACAGCACATCGGCGAACTCCACCTGCTCGATCAGCAGGTCGGTGATGCTGCGCTCGTCGTCCTCGCCGAGGGTTTCGCCACGGCTGGCCAGGCTCTCGGCCTCGTGGAAATCCCTGAGAAAGTTGACCCCGTCGACCACCGTGACCAGGGTGTCCAGGCGCGCCAGATCAGCCAGGCTCTGCCCCTGCTCATCGCGAAAGGTGAAGGTCTCGGCCACCGGCAAGGGTTCGGAAATGCCGGTGGACTCGATCAGCAGGTAGTCGAAGCGGCCGTCGCGGGCCAGGCGGCCGACCTCTTCCAACAGGTCCTCGCGCAGGGTGCAGCAGATGCAGCCGTTGCTCATCTCGATGAGTTTCTCTTCGGCGCGATTGAGACTGACATCGCGCTGCACCTCACTGCCATCGATATTGATCTCGCTCATATCGTTGACGATCACCGCGACCTTGAGCCCTTCGCGGTTCTTCAGGATGTAGTTGAGCAGGGTGCTCTTGCCGGCACCGAGGAAGCCCGATAGCACGGTCACAGGTAGTCGTTCGGTCATTGCAGGGGTCTCCATCATTGATCACGCTCGCGCAGGTGTTTTTCACGTTGTTCCTGCCGTTCCTTGGCTTCGATGCACAGGCTGGCGGTGGGCCGCAGGAACAGGCGCTTGAGGCCGATCGGCTCGCCGGTTTCGCGGCACCAGCCGTATTCGCCGCGGGCCAGGCGAGCCAGGGCTTGGTCGATCTTGTCGAGCAGCTTCTTCTCCCGCTCGAGCTGGCGCAGCTGCCACTGTCGCTGCTCCTCGGCGCTGCCGATATCGGCCGGATCGCTGCTGGTTTCACGCTCGCGCAGAGCCTCGAACTCCGCAGCGATACGCGCCTGCAGTTCGCCACGCTGGCTCAGCAGCAAGGTGCGGAAGAACTGCTGCTGGACGTCGCTCATATAGTCAGCAGTCGGCTGGGCGAGCAGTTCGGCTTCGGTAGTCAGGGTCATGATTCGATTTCACTGTCGCGATAATTTTATTGTTATAACATAACATTTATCGCCACTACCTAGCGCTGGATTTCTGATGAACGCCCTGACTCTGCCGGATATTGCCGGCCAAACGACGCACTCCCCCCAAACCCTGGACTGGGTCGGCATGGGCGAAATCGCCCTGCCGCTGCTGTTTTCCGGACAACGGATCAACGCCCGCGCCAATGCCGGGGTCAGCCTGGATGATGGCGGCGCGCGCGGCATTCACATGTCGCGCCTGTACCTGGCATTGCAAGTCCTAGAGAGCGAAAACCTCAGCCCGGTACTGCTGCAACAGGTGCTGGAGCAATTTCTCGACAGCCACCTGACGCTGTCAAACCGCGCCTATCTGAGCTTGCGCGGCGAGGCCTTGCTCAGCCGCCCGGCCCTGGTCAGCCCGCTGAGCGGCTACAAGGCCTACCCCTTCGAAGTACGTGCGCATCAGGATTCATGGGGGTTCCACGTGGAACTCCAGGTTCAGGTCGGCTACTCCTCGACCTGCCCCTGCTCCGCCGCCCTGGCCCGCCAACTGATCCAGCAGCGCTTTATCGAGGACTTCGCCAACCAGCCGCTCGAGCATCAGCAACTGCTGGCCTGGCTCGGCTCGACCCAGGGCATTCTGGCCACGCCGCATAGCCAGCGCAGCACTGCCACCTTGCAGGTGCGCCTGGGGCCGCAGGTCGATAATCTGCCCTTGCTCGAACTGATCGACCGCGCCGAACAGTCCCTCGGTACTGCGCTGCAGACCGCGGTCAAGCGAGCCGACGAGCAGGCCTTCGCCCTGACCAACGGACAGAACCTGATGTTCTGCGAAGATGCCGCACGCCGCCTGCACAGCGCCCTGTTGCTGCAGCCAGGGTTGAGCGCCTTCAGCCTGCGCGTGGTCCACGCGGAAAGCCTGCACGCCCACGACGCCGTAGCCGCCAGCAGCTGGAACTGGAACTTGGCATGATCCGCTGCCAGCACCTGCAATGGGGACCTAGCGGCCAGCCGCTGCCCCGCCGCCGGATCTGCAACTGCCCAGCGGCAGTGAGGCGCCAGGCGCACGGCTCGTGTGCAGGACTTACCCGATGCTTAGCGGACAACTGGGCAAACTCACCGCCTGCATGCCCAAGGCGATCCGTCATTACCAATGACATCGGCCTGCTCCCCGCACCACTGCGCCAAGGCAGCTAGCGTTGCTGCAACCGGCACCAGGTGACGCTACTAAGCATGATCCGCCAGGCCCAGGCCGCGGGTTTCAAACTGACCGAGACACTTCCCCCTCGAGCTGGTCAACTTCGACATCGAGCAAAAGTAGCCTGCCTGAGGCCGCAGAGCTGCGCCCCTCGCCTCAACATTTCCTTACCGATTGGCCCTCTCATGCCTTAATTCACCGATGCGCCGTGGGCCTAAAAACGTCATAGTCGTCAGGACCTTGCTCCAAACCCTACTCCAGACCGCGAGGCGCTGATGCAAATCGAGTTGATCGAGATCCGTGACCACCTGAGTCGCTTCCCCCCCTTCGATGCGCTGCCCGAGGGCACCCTCGACGAAATCGCCCAGCAGGTGGAAGTCGCCTATTTCAAGGCCGGCACCGACATTCTCAGCTACGGCGCGCCGATCGAGGACCTGCACTACATCCGCAGTGGCGCGGTGGAGATCTACCGGCGCAACGGCGAGCTCTACAACCGCCTGGCCGAGGGCGAAGTGTTTGGCCAATTCGGCCTGCTGCGCGGGCACAAGGTACGCCTGCCAGCACGCGCCATCGAGGACAGCCTGATCTACTTCATCCCCGGCGGCCTGTTCGAGCAGCTCTGCGAGGCCCATGACGCCTTCGCCGACTTCGTCGAGGCGGAGGGCGTGTCACGCCTCAAACCGCGGGAAGCGCCCCAGGGCAATGCCACCGAGCTGATGAGCACGGAGGTGCGCAAACTGATCACCCGGCGCACCGTCAGCGTACCCCTGGGCACCTCGGTGCAGGACGCCGCGCGGATGATGACCGAGCACGGCGTGTCCTCCCTGGTGATCTTCGGCAGCAAGGCCGCCGGCGACAGCGGCCCGACCCAGATCATGGCCGGCATCACCACCGACCGCGACCTGCGCACCCGGGTGCTGGCCGAGGGCCTGGCCCTGGACACGCCGGTGGATCAGGTGATGTCACCCGATCCGATCACCATTCAGGCCGAGGATTCGGTATTCGAGGCGATGCTGTGCATGCTGCGCAACAACATCCATCACCTGCCGGTGGTGCACCGCCAGCGACCGGTGGGGGTGATCAACCTCTCCGACATCATCCGCTACGAGTCGCAGAGCAGCCTGTACCTGGTCAACAACATCTTCAACCGCCAGTCGGTCACGGAGCTGCAGGCCTTGCTGCCGGACCTGCGCGCGACCTTCCTGCGCCTGGTCAACGAACAGGCCAACGCCCATATGATCGGCAGCGCGATATCGGGCATCGGCCGCAGCCTGACCCAGCGCCTGCTGGAGCTGGCCGAGCAGGAATTCGGCCCGCCGCCGGTACCCTATTGTTTCCTGGCGCTGGGTTCGATGGCCCGGGATGAGCAGCTGATCGTCACCGACCAGGACAACGCCCTGGTGCTGGACAACCGCTTCGACCCGCGGGTACACGACGAGTATTTCCTCAAGCTGGCGACCTTCGTCAGCGACGGTCTGGCGGCCTGCGGCCACAGCTATTGCAAGGGCGGCATCATGGCCACCAACCCCAAATGGCGTCAGCCGCTACGGGTGTGGAAGGGCTACTTCACCCAGTGGATCGAGCGCCCCAACCCGGAAACCCTGCTCAATGCCTGCATCTTCTTCGATCTGGACAGCGTCTACGGCGAGGCCCCCCTGGCCGAGAGCCTGAAGGCGCTGCTGGCGCAGAAGGCCAGCAACAGCCCGCTGTTCCTCGCCAGCCTGGCGCGCAACGCGCTCAACCGCACGCCGCCGCTGGGCTTCTTCCGCACCTTCGTGATGGAGACCGACGGCGAGCAGAAAAACATCATCAACCTGAAAGGCCGTGGCACCGCGCCGCTGACCGACCTGATCCGCGTGCATGCCCTGGCCTGCGGTTCCAAGGCGCAGAATTCCCTGGAGCGCCTGGATGCCATCGGCGAAACCAAGCTGCTGACCGAAGAGGCCATCACCCAGCTGCGCTATGCCCTGGAGTTTCTCTCGATTGTGCGCATTCGCCACCAGGCCATGGACCTTCAGGAAGGCCGCGAGCCGGACAACTACATCGAGCCGGAACAGATCTCCGCCGCCGACCGGCACAGCCTGAAGTCGGCCTTCCAGGTACTGAGCAACGCGCAGAAGTTCCTGCGCTTCCGCTATCCGGGACAAGAATTGGGACGACCGCTATGAGCCTGCCCGGCACCCTGCGCAGGGAGGGCCAATCGAGCAGTCTCGATTGGCCGAGCATCCTCGGCGAACTAAGCACGAAAAGCATCGATGAGCGGCTATCACGCTTCTATAAGGCCGGAACCGTAAACGCGGACACGCCACTGGATCAGGTGCCACTGCTGGCCCTCGACGTGG
>JBFKAF010000301.1:0-4849 GCA_041621735.1 Pseudomonas sp. | reverse complement strand
GTCGATGTTCTCGCGGATGCCGCGGTGGATGGCGGCGAGGATCGCCGCGGCGGCCAGGTAAGGGTTGGCGTCGGCGCCGCAGATGCGGTGTTCGATGTGTCGGCTGACGGCCGGGCCACCGGGTACACGCAGGCTCACGGTGCGGTTGTCGACGCCCCAAGTCGGCGCCAGCGGCGCGTAGCTGTTGGCCTGGAAGCGCCGGTAGGAGTTGGCGTTGGGGCAGAACAGCAGCAATGAATCGAGCAGGCTGGCGAGCATGCCGCCCACGGCCTGTTTGAGCAGGACGCCGGCCGGCCCGCCGAGGTCGCTCGGCTCACCGGCGAACAGGTTGCGGCCCTGGGCATCGGCCAGGCTGACATGCATATGCATGCCAGTGCCGGCCAGGTGATCGAACGGTTTGGCCATGAAGCAGGCCTGCATCCCGTGCTTGTGCGCCACGCCCTTGACCAGGCGTTTGTAACGCACCGCCTGGTCCATGGCCTCGAGCGCGTCGCCATGCTCCAGGGTGATCTCCACCTGGCCCGGGGCGTACTCGGAAATCGCCGTGCGCGCCGGGATGCCCTGCAGTTTGCACGCGGCATAGAGGTCGGCGAGGAACGGCTCGAGCTGCTCCAGCTCGCGCAAGCCGTAGACCTGGGTGCTGCGCGGGCGGCCGCCGTCGGCATCCAGCGCCGGCTGCGGCCGGCCCTCGGCATCGCGTTGTTGATCGAGCAGATAGAACTCCAGCTCGCAGGCCATCACCGGGTGATAACCCTCGGCCTTGAGCCCCTCGATCACCCGGCTCAGCAGATGGCGCGGGTCGGCCACCGTGGCCGGCATGCCCTCGCTCGGGTGCATGCTGACCTGCACCGCCGCGGTGGGAATCTGCCGCCAGGGCATGCGTACCAGGCTGCCGGCCAACGGGTAGGCGCGGCAATCGATGTCGCCGACGTCCCAGACCAGGCCGGAATCCTCGACGTCATCGCCGTTGATGCTCAGGCCGAGGATGGTGCTGGGCAGCGGCCGGCCGCTCTGGTACACGGCCAGCAGCTCCTCGCGGTGCAGCAGCTTGCCGCGCGGCACACCGTTGGCGTCGAGGATGAACAATTCGAACAGTTCGATATCGGGGTTCTGCGCCAGGAAATCCTGGGCGTGCTGCACGGAGGCGAATGGCATGGTGGCTCTCGTTAGCGCCGCAAGGCGCACTGTCCAGCCGGCGATACGTCTGCCCAACGGCAGGCACGGCGGCGGGATCACAGGTATCGGAAGGGCTGCGGGCGGGGCAGCCGAGGCGTTCAGATAGCGACGAGAGCGGCATCCGGCGGGCGCGCATGGCGACAATGCCAGAGCGCCCAGAAGGCCAGGATTTCAGGCAGGAGAGGATTGTTTCGCGCGGCGCCGAAGTGGGTGCGCTCCCGTAACGACGGGAAAAACACGGACGGGATGGGACAATGCGCTGACGAACTCATGGGCGAAGAAGCTCGCACAGCACCCAGCGCGGGTTAAATCCGATTCTTTGCATGTTCAGTTACCCGGTGGCTAAACATTAAGCGACTGCGCCGCTTGGCCGATCTCTCGCCGGCTCGGGCTTATAGCCCAGGCGCAGGCCGCCCCAATGCCGCCCCTGCACCTGGATCGGCACCGAGAGGTCGTGCATCAGTTCACCGGTGTCACGCGTGTAGGTCTGCAGCAGCAGGGGTTGCTGATGGCTGCCGCAGCGAATACCGGTGCGGTCATTAAACAGGCGCTTGCTGCGGCTCTTCGCGGTGTCCACCACGCGGTCGCCGGTCGGCGGATGATTGAACGCCTGGTTGTGGGTCGGCACGTAGCCTTCTGGGGTGCTGGCGATGGCGAAGACCAGACCCGGATGACGCCGCAGCAGCGGCTCCTGAATGTCTGGCAGGACCTGGTCGGCGTAACTATCGAAGCGTGTCCTGTACTTGGCCGGAAAGCTGTTGGCAATCGCCTGGTAGTGGCGGTCGAACAGGTCGGAAAGGCTGATTCGCCCGGCCTGGATGTCGGCCTCGAAGCACGCGCCAATCGCCGCCGCGCCCTCGCGGGCCAGGTCGTAGATACGCTGGTGGTAGTCGTCCAGGCCGACCACGGCGAGTTGCTCGCTGACCGTTTCCGCCTGGCCGACCAGTTGTTCGGCGGCGGCGCCGAGCTGGCGGGTCTGCCCTTCGCTGGCCCGCACGTCGCCGCGCAGTTGCTCCACTGCGACCAGCAGGCTGGCCAGGCGCTCGTGGTTGTTCGCCGTGCCGGCGCTGATCTGCGCCACCTGGCCTTCCACATCCAAGGCCAAGCCGGCAATGCCTTGCAGCTGCTCGCCGGTCTGCTCGATCTGCCCGGCGGCTTGATCCAGTTCATTGGCCTGCTGCTGAATATGGCTGACCACCGCCGCACTCTGCTGGCGAATGTCGCTGACCATCTGACCGACTTCCTCGGTGGCGCTGGCGGTGCGCGCGGCAAGGTTGCGCACCTCGTCGGCGACCACCGCGAAACCGCGACCCTGCTCGCCGGCCCGCGCCGCTTCGATGGCCGCGTTGAGCGCCAGCAGGTTGGTCTGGCTGGCGATGGACTGGATCACCTGGGTGACCTGCTCGATCTGTTCGGTGCGGCGGCTCAGGCCGTCGATCAACTCGCGGCTGGCGGCGGTCTGCGCGCTGAGCTGCTGCATGCGGCCGATCGCCAGCTGCAACTCCTGCTGGCCGGTGGCGCTGCTCTGGCGTACCCGTTGCGCCGCGCTCAGGGTCTGTTCGGCGCGCCGCGCGCTGTCCTGCTCGGTATGGGTGATGGCGTCGGCGCCCTGGCCGATCTGCTCGATCGCGCGCAACTGCGACTGCAACTTGTCCGCCAGTTGCTGCACGGCGTGCGCCACCTGGGCGGCGGACAAGGCGTTATGGCAGGTGTGCTGCGACAGGCTCTGGCTGAGTTGGGAGAAATGCGCGACGGCGCCTGCATCCGCGCTGTGCGCCTGGCGCCGCTGCCAGGGCCCCAGCCAGGGCCACAGCGCCAGCAGCAACACGGCCGGCATGGCCACATAGGGCGACAGTTGCAGCTGTGGGTAAAGCAGCAGCAATGCGCCCAGGGCGACTGCATGCAACAGGCAGGCCTTCGGCTGACGAATAACGGCAGTACTCATGGTGGTCCTCATTATTCTTATTCAGGCTATGCCGATGACAGAGGCAGCGGCTATGCACGGCCCCTTCGGCAGTCGAACCAGGCTGGTGCTGCGTAGCGGATCGCCCGGCTCTAGCCGGGCTGGCGAGGCTGACGCTCGCGCAGCACCGATTCGAGCACGCCCAGGCGCGCTCGACCATCACACTTTGGTCGCACTGCCTTGGGTCAACAGAACCTAACCGGAAAGGCGGTGCCGCCGAATAAAACCGCGGTCCAGATAATCCTTCCAGCGCCCATAGAATTGCCCGCCGGCACTCCAACCGCGCCAGCCGAGCAGGGCCCCGCCATCGCCGGTGGCGAGCAGCGCCAGGCTTTGCCGCTGTGGACGGTAGGCGCGCAGCGGCAGGCCGCGCAGCACGGCGTTGAGGTTGGCCGCCAACACGGGCGCCTGACGCACCGAATACACCCCGCTCTTCGCCGCACCCGGCAGGCTGGCGCAATCGCCGACGGCGAATAGCTGGGGATGGGACAGACTCTGCAGGGTCGCGGCGATCTGCACGAAGCCGCCCTGGTCGCAGCTCAGGCCGCTCCGAGCCAGCCAGGGCAAGGCCTGCGCGCCACTGGCCAGGAGCAGGCGCTGGCCGCGCCAGACCGGCTCCTCTCCGCTGATCAGGCAAGCGCCATCGACTCGCTCGATCGGGCAGTTTTCCCGCACCTGCACCCCGCGCTGGCGCAGATGCCCCAGCGCGCGCAGGTGCAGGCCGGCATTGTGCCCGGCGAGCAACTGGCCGGCACAGAACAGCGCCAATTGCGGCACCCGGTCGGCCAGCGCCAGCGCCAGTTCGACCCCGGCCGCACCGCCGCCGAGAATCGCCAAGGGCTGCGGCTCTGCTTGCCAGGCGTGCCAGCCGGCGAGAAAGTCGGCGAAGGGTTTGACCGCCAACAACTGCATGCCCGCGCCCTGCTGCGGCGGCAGGGCGACCTGGCCGCCGACATTCAGCGACAGCCAACTGGCGCCGAGCGTACGGCCGTCGGCCAGCGCCACCTGCTGTTGCGTCGCCGACAAGCCTTGCGCCTCGGCCACGA
Source organism: Pseudomonas sp. (assembly GCA_041621735.1). GTDB lineage: Bacteria > Pseudomonadota > Gammaproteobacteria > Pseudomonadales > Pseudomonadaceae > Aquipseudomonas. The sequence continues at coordinate 664 of JBFKAF010000301.1, read as the reverse complement.
TCAGTTCGACCTTGGCCGCGCGGCACAGCGGCGCCAACTCGATGCGGCAGTCGTCGGCGCCGAAGCGCCCGGCCAACAGCCCCGGCAACATGCCCGAGTACCAGGCCTCATGTCCGGCACTGAGCAAGGCGATGCGCCCCGGCGGCCGGTCGACCAGCGCCCAGCGGCGCAATACACCGAGGTGCGCGTGGCCGGCGCCGATCAGGATTAAATCGTAGTGGCTCATGCGGGCTTGCGTCCGGCGCGGTTGTGGCTCGGCACCTGACCGATCCGGCTGGCCAGGTTAGCGGGTTTGGCGATCATACGGGTGGGTATGTCCAGGCAACAGGGTGGCAGCTGCATGCACCCTAACGGCAAAGCGGGTGCATCGCCAAGTAGTGGATAGCGGCATGCGCGCCGGCGATTCGCGTCTATTCAGCAGCGGGTGATACAGGGCACCCAAGGATCGACTGTCGGGCCCATAGCGTGGACGGCATGGTTGGCTGGCCAGGCTCGCGCTCAAGGTCGATCGAGGCGCAACTGCGGCGCGGCGAAATAGCTCTCTATGTGCTCGCCGGTGTTGTCGCTGTCGGCGGCGAACACCACCCCGAGTACTCGTGACGGCGCGCTGCCGAAGGCGGCGATGGCATCCGCGCGCAGGTCGCGGGTCTCCGTCAGCCACTGC
>JBFKAF010000300.1:0-4858 GCA_041621735.1 Pseudomonas sp. | reverse complement strand
GGTGTCGATCGGTTTTCTCGCCTCATCCCTGCTCTGTTCGCTGGCCTGGAGCCTGGAGAGCATGATTCTGTTTCGCGCCCTGCAGGGTTTTACCGGCGGCGCACTGATTCCCCTGGCGTTTACCCTGACGCTGATCAAGCTGCCGGAACACCACCGAGCCAAAGGCATGGCACTGTTCGCCCTGACCGCGACCTTCGCGCCCTCAATCGGCCCCAGCCTGGGTGGCTGGCTGACCGAGAACTTCGGCTGGGAGTACATCTTCTATATCAACCTGCCGCCCGGCCTGCTGATGATCGCCGGACTGATGTACGGCCTGGAGAAGAAGCCTGCAGATTGGCAGCTACTAAAAAGTGCCGATTATGCAGGCATCGTTACCCTCGGCATGGGCTTGGGCTGCCTGCAGGTGTTTCTGGAGGAAGGCCACCGCAAAGACTGGCTCGAGTCCAGCCTGATTAGCGGCTTGGGCAGCATTGCTGCAATCAGCCTGGTGCTGTTTGTCATCCTGCAGATTTCACGACCCAACCCACTGATCAACCTCGGCATATTGCGCGAGCGCAACTTCGGCCTCTCGAGTATTTCCAGCGTCGGTCTGGGCATGGGCCTGTACGGTTCGATCTACGTATTACCGCTGTATCTGGCACAGATCCAGGGTTACAACGCCTTGCAGATCGGCGAGGTGATCATGTGGATGGGCGTGCCGCAGCTGTTCCTGATTCCGCTGGTGCCGCTGCTGATGAAGGTGGTGTCACCCAAGCTGCTCTGCGCCCTGGGTTTCGGCCTGTTCGGCGCGGCCAGTTTCGCCTCCGGCGTGCTCAACCCGGATTTCGCCGGCGAACAGTTCAACCATATCCAAATCATCCGCGCCCTCGGCCAACCGCTGGTGATGGTGACCATCTCGCTGATCGCCACGGTGTACATCCAGCCACAGGATGCCGGCTCGGCCTCCAGCCTGTTCAACATCCTGCGCAACCTGGGGGGCGCCATCGGCATCGCCCTGCTGGCCACCTTGCTCGACAGCCGCGCCAAGGTGTATTTCGACTACCTGCGCGAGTCGTTGGTGCCGAGCAACCCGCAGGTCGCCGAGCGCCTGGCGCTGCTGACCGACACACTCGGTAGCCAGCAGGCGGCGCTGGGTAAACTCAGCGAGATCGCCCATCAACAGGCGGCGATCATGGCCTACAACGATGCCTTCCACTGGATTGGCATCGCCCTCGGCATCAGCATGCTCGCCGTACTGCTGACCCGTCGCCTACCCGCTGGTGCCACGGGCGGCGCCGCGCACTGAGCCAGGCACAAGAATCAGACCTGTAACAGGCGCTCGCGCAGCTTGTGAATGTCATCGCGCAGCTGCGCCGCCGCCTCGAACTCCAGGTCGCGCGCCAGTTGGTACATCTTCTCTTCCAACTGGCGAATGCGCTTGCTGATCTCGCTCGGTGAGCGCAATTCGTTCTCGTAGCGCGCACTTTCTTCCGCGGCCTTGGCCATGCCCTTGCGCTTCTTGCTGCGCGAACCGGGCACCGTGGCCCCCTCGAGGATGTCCTGCACGTCCTTGAACACGCCCTTGGGCACTATGCCGTTTGCCTCGTTGAAGGCGATCTGCTTATTGCGCCGCCGCTCGGTCTCGCCAATGGCACGCTCCATCGAGCCGGTCATGCGGTCGGCATAGAGAATCGCCCGGCCATTGAGGTTACGTGCGGCGCGGCCAATGGTCTGGATCAACGAGCGCTCGGAACGCAGGAAGCCCTCCTTGTCCGCATCGAGAATCGCCACCAGCGACACTTCCGGCATGTCCAGGCCTTCGCGCAGCAGGTTGATGCCCACCAGCACGTCGAAGGCGCCGATGCGCAGGTCACGGATGATCTCGACCCGTTCCACCGTATCGATATCCGAATGCAGGTAACGCACCCGGACCCCGTGGTCCGCCAGGTAGTCGGTCAAATCCTCGGCCATGCGCTTGGTCAGCGTGGTGACCAGCACCCGTTCCTCTATCGCTACGCGCTTGTGGATCTCCGAGAGCAGGTCATCGACCTGAGTCAGCGCCGGGCGCACTTCGATCTGTGGGTCGACCAGGCCGGTGGGTCGTACCACCTGCTCGATCACCCGACCGGCGTGCTCCGCCTCGTAGGGCCCTGGGGTGGCCGAGACGAAAATGGTCTGCGGGCTGGCGTTTTCCCACTCATCGAAGCGCATCGGTCGGTTGTCCAGAGCCGACGGCAGGCGGAAACCGTAATCGACCAGGGTCTCCTTGCGCGAACGATCGCCTTTGTACATGGCACCGACCTGCGGCACGCTGACGTGGGACTCGTCGATCACCAGCAGGGCCTGGTCCGGCAGGTAGTCATACAGGGTCGGCGGCGCCTCGCCAGGGCCGCGACCGGACAGGTAGCGCGAATAGTTTTCGATGCCGTTGCAATAGCCCAGTTCGAGAATCATCTCCAGATCGAAGCGAGTACGTTGCTCCAGGCGCTGCGCCTCCACCAGACGACCATTGCCGCGCAGGTACTCCAGGCGCTCGGCCAGCTCCAGCTTGATCTTGTCGACGGCCTCCAACAGGGTCTCGCGCGGGGTCACGTAGTGACTCTTCGGATAAAAGGTGAAGCGCGGCAGCTTGCGGATCACCTCGCCAGTGAGCGGATCGAAGGCCGCAATACTCTCCACTTCATCGTCGAACAGTTCGATGCGAATGGCTTCCAGATCGGATTCGGCCGGGAAAATGTCGATCACATCGCCGCGGACACGGAAGGTGGCGCGGGCGAAATCCATGTCGTTACGGCTGTACTGCAGGTCAGCCAGGCGCCGCAGCAGATCGCGCTGATCCATCTTGTCGCCGCGATCAACGTGCAACACCATCTTCAGGTAGGACTCGGGGCTGCCCAGACCATAGATGCAGGACACCGTGGTAACGATGATCGCATCCGGCCGCTCCAGCAGCGCCTTGGTCGCCGACAGACGCATCTGCTCGATGTGATCGTTGATCGAGGCGTCCTTCTCGATAAAGGTATCGGACGACGGCACATAAGCCTCGGGCTGGTAGTAGTCGTAGTAGGAAACGAAATACTCCACCGCGTTGTTCGGGAAGAAACTCTTGAACTCGCCGTACAGTTGCGCCGCCAGGGTCTTGTTCGGCGCCAGTACCAGAGTCGGACGCTGGATCTGGGCGATCACATTGGCAATGCTGAAGGTCTTGCCGGAGCCCGTCACGCCGAGCAGGGTCTGGTGCGACAAGCCCGCTTCCAGGCCCTCGACCATTTGCCGAATCGCCTCCGGTTGATCGCCGGCAGGCTGAAAACGGGTGACCAGTTGAAACTCGGACATGATTAACCTCGACAAGCGGTTGTGACGCAGCCAGACAGCCTACGTCAAACCCGGTGAAAAGCGAGCCCACCTTGTCGCGACACGCGACCCGGCTCGTTATACTAACGACCCATTTATGCAACCCTAGCCCCTGTCGTAGCAAGGTTTGCGTGCTCATCCACCGCTCTTCCTTCGAGACTGCCGCAACCATGAGTCTGTTCTCTGCCGTCGAAATGGCTCCGCGTGACCCCATCCTGGGCCTCAACGAAGCATTCAACGCCGATACCCGCCCCTCCAAGGTCAACCTCGGCGTTGGCGTGTACACCAACGAAGAGGGCCGAATTCCGCTGTTGCGTGCGGTGGCTGAAGCAGAAAATGCGCTCACGGCAAAACACGCGCCGCGCGGCTATCTGCCGATCGAGGGCATCGCCGCCTACGACCAGGCCGTACAAACCCTGCTGTTCGGCGCCGACTCGGCCCTGATCCGCGAAGGCCGGGTGATCACCGCTCAGGCTCTGGGCGGCACCGGTGCCCTGAAGGTCGGCGCGGATTTTCTCAAGCGCCTGCTGCCGGACGCTACAGTCGCCATCAGCGATCCCAGCTGGGAAAACCACCGCGCACTGTTCGAGTCCGCCGGCTTTCCGGTACGCAACTACCGCTACTACGACGCCTTCAGCAACGGCGTGAACCGTGGCGGCCTGTTGGAAGATCTGAAGAACCTGCCAGCCCGTTCAATCGTAGTGCTGCACGCCTGCTGCCACAATCCGACTGGCGTCGATCTGAACATGGACGACTGGCAAGCCATCCTCGAGATCCTCCGCGAACGTGAGCATGTACCCTTCCTCGACATCGCCTACCAGGGTTTCGGCGACGGTATCGAAGAGGACGCCGCCGCCGTGCGCCTGTTCGCCCAGTCCGACCTGACCTTCTTCGTTTCCAGCTCCTTCTCCAAGTCGTTCTCGCTGTATGGCGAACGCGTCGGTGCACTGTCCATCGTCACCGGCTCGCAAGACGAAACCTCCCGTGTACTGTCGCAGCTCAAGCGGGTGATACGCACCAACTACTCCAACCCGCCGACCCACGGCGCCAGCGTCGTCGCCGCGGTGCTCAATAGCCCGGAGCTGCGGGCCATGTGGGAAGCCGAACTGGGCGAAATGCGTGAGCGCATTCGCGGTATGCGCCTGGCCATGGTCGAGCAACTGGCCGCTCTGGACGCCAAGCGCGACTTCGCCTTCGTCGCTCAGCAACGCGGCATGTTCTCCTACTCGGGCCTGACCACCGAGCAGGTTGAACGCCTGAAGAGCGAATTCGGCATCTACGCCGTGGGCACCGGACGTATCTGCGTCGCGGCCCTGAACCAGCGCAACCTGCCGGCCGTGACCCAGGCCATCGCCCAGGTCCTCTGAGGCCGCAAGGGGAAGCTTGAGACTCTTGACTTCCCCTTTTTAATCAGTAGGATACGCGTCGTTGTTCCGCGATAGCTCAGTCGGTAGAGCAAATGACTGTTAATCATTGGGTCCCAGGTTCGAGTCCTGGTCGCGGAGCCAAATTCAAAAGCCTCGGT
>JBFKAF010000299.1:0-4860 GCA_041621735.1 Pseudomonas sp. | reverse complement strand
GCCATGGGTAAACCTCTAGTGCAAGACAGGGCATGGAGTGGCGAGCTTAGCCAGTGACCGACGCCGGGGAAAGCCTCACCTGAGCCCGCGCGCCTCGAGTACCGCGCCGAGATACTCGATAAAGGCACGCACCTTGCGCGTGGCGCGACGCTGTCGGGGGTAGACGGAGAGGATCGGCGAGACCGAAGGTGTCCGGGCGCATTCGCACTCGGTCATCAACTGCGGCAACTGACCCGCCTCCGGATAGGACTTCACACGCCACACCGTACAGCAGTGCAACCCCCATCAGGATGTTGCTCAGCAGCAGGTCGTAATTATCGCTCTGCCGGCGAGTGCCTAGTGGCCCGTGTGGCTAGTTCAATGCGTCAAGTTCGGATGCTGAGTTAACCAACTAACAGGCCACTGGCGCTCAGGCACAGCCACGCTCGCGCAGGAAAGCTTCGAGAAACTGGATAAAGGCCTGCACCTTGTGGGTAGCCCGCCGATGGCTGGGGTAGACCGCGAGGATATGTGGGCCGAAGGCATCCGGGTCCACCTCGTAGTCGGCCATCAAACGCACCAGCCGACCATCGGCCAGGTACGGTGCAGCACTCCACCAGGGGGTAATCAGCAAGCCACTACCCGCCACGGCATTGGCCAGCAGGAAATCATAGTTACCGCTGAGAATCCGCGGCAGCGGCTGCTCGATACGGGTCTGTTCGCCGTCCCGCACCAGCCGCCAATAGTGGCGATCCAGCGCAGGGTGTTTGTACATCAGCCAATCATGCTGCTGCAGGGTCGCGGGGTTCACCGGCAGCGGATTGCGCGCCAGATACGCGGGGCTGCCACTCATTACTATGTAGTTGTTGCCCACCGGCCGCGCGATCAACCCAGGAATGTCGCAGGCGCCTTCATGCAGAATCAGGTCATGGCCGCTTTCGAGGATGAATTGGTCGTTGTCGCTGAGGTCCACCTGCAAGCGCAACTGCGGATGGGCCAGACAAAAAGCCGCGCAGACCTCGCTCAGAAAGGCCGCACCGAAGGCCAGCGCCGCCGCGATGCGCAACTCGCCATGCAAGCCCTGCTGCATCTGCACGATCTCTTCACTTGCATCCCCCAGGCAACCCAACGCTTCACGCACCGCCTGCGCATACAACCGTCCGGCTTCGGTCAACTGCATGCGCCGGGTGGTGCGCTCGAACAGGCGCGCGCCCAGTTCATCCTCCAACGCGGCTATGACCTTAGCCACCGCCGAAGGGGTTTTGCCCAGTTGCTCGGCGGCGCGGCTAAAGCTGTTGTGCTCGACCACGCAAACCAGGGTGGTGAGCGCATTGAATTTATCCACCATTTACTCCCAACAGGAACAAAAGTTGTGCCTGTGCACGGCGTTCCGCTCGCTCACGCACTTGGTTAGTCTCGACGCAAGACTAACAAAAACCAGGGATACACCCATGAAACTGTTCATTCCTAGCCTTCTCGGCGCCGCACTGGCTTGTGCCTCGTTGGAATCTATGGCGGCAGCCGATCTGGTGCTGACCAACGGCAAGGTATTCACCGGCGAACCCGGCCAGGCGCTGATGCAGGCGGTCGCAGTGGAAGATGGCAAGATCCTCAAGGTCGGCAGCGACGCCGAGATCCAGGCCCTGGCCGATGCCCGGACACAACGCATCGACCTGGCCGGCAAGGTGCTGATGCCAGGCATGATCGACACCCACAGCCACCCGGTGATGGCCGCTCTCGACAGCATGGGCGCCAACCTCTACGACGAGGTCAAGGCGCTGCCGGCGCTCGAACAGTGGATCATCGCCGAGGACCAGGCCGGCCGCGCGCGGCGGGGCGACGTCATCGTCATCTCCGGGGCCAGCTCGGCCTACTGGGAGCAAAGCGCTGAACTCGGGCAGCTCTTCAATCGCGGCCGCTGGGCCAAGCAGCCCTTGGTACTCAATGGCATCGACGGCCACACCGGCTGGGCCAACCAGGCCATGCTCGAACGGGTCAAGATCGACGCTGCGCTGCTGGCCAGCCTGCCGGAAAAAGAGCGCAACTACATCGGTCACGCTGCGGATCTCAGCCCCACGGGATATCTGGCCGAGAACGGTTGGGATCGCGTGCGCAGCCAGCTGCCCGAACCGGGCGCAGACACCCTGCTCAACGCCGCCCGCGAGGCGGTGCGTGTCAACAACCACTATGGCATCACCGCCTGGATGGACGCTGCCGCCAATGCCGGCAATGGCGACTCGCTATTCGAGATGCGCCCGACCGAGCGGGACCTTGGCGTGCTGCCGCTGTACCGCGAGCTGGCGGAGAAAGGCGAACTCAGCGCCCACGTCGCCGCCCTGCTGATCACCCATCCGCAGAGCCAGCCGGCGGACCTAGAAGTTCTCGACAAGGTCATGCAGCAGTTCGCGGGCGTGCCTAACCTGAGCTTCCCCGGCATCAAGATATTCGCCGACGGGGTGATGGAGTTCCCCGGGCAAACGGCAGCGGTGCTCGATCCCTTCCAGAACAGCCTCAAGCGCGGCGAACTGCTGATCGACCCGGCGCACTTCGGCGAGCTGGTGGTGGCGGCCGAGAAGCGTGATTGGATCATGCATATGCATGCAGTCGGCGACCGCGCGGTACGCGAGTCGCTGAACGGCTTCGAATATGCCCGCAAGCTCAACCCTGCGCCGCTGCCGCACAGCATCAGCCACCTGCAACTGGTCAACCCCAAGGAATTTCCGCGTTTCCAGCAGCTCGGCGTAATTGCCTCGATGCAACTGCTGTGGGCCACCGCCGAGAGCTACACCGAGGAGTTGGTCAAACCCTACATCAGCGCCGCAGCCTACCAGTATCAGTATCCGGCACGTTCGCTGCACCAAGCCGGCGCGACCATTGCCGGTGCCAGCGACTGGCCGGTGTCCAGCCCCAATCCGTGGAACGCCATCGCCCAGGCCAGCACTCGCAAGGGCCCGCTCGGCGTGCTCAATAGCGCCGAGAGCATCGACCGCGAAAGCATGTTCTACGCCTATACCCTCAACGCCGCCAAGGCCCTGCGCCTGGATCAACGGATCGGCTCGCTGGCGCCCGGCAAGCAGGCCGACCTGATCGTCCTCGACCGCGACGTGTTCAGCGTCAGCGACGAGGAACTGTTCGACACCCAGGTGTTGCAAACCTATTTCGCCGGCAAGCGGGTCTACGGCCCCGCGTCCTGATAACGCCTCCGCCCGCTGCGCCTGAACGGCTCTGCTCCCCGCTCTCGACGGGGCGGGCGGAGCCTTGGCCGGCGCTAGCCAGTCACCCCATCACTACCCATAACTATAAGAAGGACATCTGCATGCACGCCCTAACCGCCCTCTCCCTCGCTGGTCTGGCCCTGTTGCCATTGGCCAACGCCCAGGCTGTCGAGCTGAATGACCAGTTCGCCCTGCTCATCACCCCGAAACTGGTCAGCGACTACCGCAACAGCGGCATCTCCCAGACCCTGGGCGACCCCGCCGCGCAGCTGGACCTGATGCTCAGCCATGTCAGTGGCTGGTATATCGGCGCCTGGACCAGCAATGTCGAATATGGCTACGACTGGGCCCAGGACGACGACTACGGCACCCGTCAGGAAGTCGACTATTACGCCGGTTACTTCTGGCAGATTAGCGATGCCATCAGCCTGGACGCGATGTACAGCAAATACACCTACCCGGGCGAAAGCCAGTTCAACAGCAGCGACCTGATCCTGACCCTGGAGGCCTACGGCCTGTACGCCGGCGGCAAGTATTCGATCGACACCGACGAAGACCAGCTCACCCGTTACCTCGGCTATCGCACCCAGCTGCCCTGGGAACTGGGTCTGGATATCCGCTACGAGAACGTCGACTACAAGGACGACGCCTTCTTCAACAGCGACTACAGCCGGGCCCGCGAGGACTACAACAACTGGCAGATCGGCCTGAGCCGCGACCTGCTGGGCGCAACCTGGGGCCTCAGCTACGTCGACACCGACCTGTCGGACGCCGAATGCCTGAGCTTCAGCGGCTACGATGACCTGTGCAGTGCGGGCCTGGTGGTCAGCGTCAGCAAGACGTTCTAAAACTGTGCCGCCGATTTGAAAGTCAGTTGTGGATTGCGCCACCTTCAGGGTGGCGTAACCTGTGGCGCTCTCGCCACTGGAACTGCCGAATGCGCCCCGCCGATCTGCTACGCCTGTTATTGCTCGCCGCTATCTGGGGCGCCAGTTTTCTATTCATGCGGATCATCGCGCCGGTGCTCGGCAGCATGCCCACCGCCTTCTTTCGCGCCAGCCTGGGGGCACTCGGCCTGCTGGCGATCCTGCTGCTGATGCGCGTGCGCTGGGACTTTCGCGGCAAGCTCAAGCAGTGCCTGATGCTCGGGGTGATCAACGCCGGACTGCCGTCGGCCATGTACTGCCTGGCGGCGCTGGTGCTGCCGGCCGGCTACTCGGCGATCTTCAACGCCACCACGCCGATGATGGGCGTGCTGATCGGCATGCTGTTCTTCAGTGAGGCGCTGACCGCAAGCAAAGCCGCGGGCGTAGCCATCGGCCTGTTCGGCGTCGCCGTGCTGACCCGCACCGGGCCGGTCAGTGTCGACCTGCAACTGCTGCTCGGCGCTGCCGCCTGCCTGCTCGCCACCACCTGCTATGGTTTCGCCGGCTTCCTCACCCGACGCTGGATCGGCCAACAGGGCGGGCTGGATAATCGCCTGACCGCGTTCAGCAGCCTGTGCGGCGCCAGTCTGTTCCTGTTGCCACTGTTCGCCGGTTCGCTGCTGGTGCAGCCGCCGGTCAGCTGGGGCGGCCTGGAAGTCTGGCTGTCTCTGGCGGGGCTCGGGCTGATGTGCACGGCCTTTGCCTATGTGCTGTATTTCCGCTTGCTGGCCGATATCGGT
>JBFKAF010000298.1:0-4862 GCA_041621735.1 Pseudomonas sp. | reverse complement strand
GGCCTGCTGGCCTCCGGCGAGATTTCCGTGGGGGTCAGTTACACCGAGGAACTGCCGGCGAATGCCAAGCGCAAGGTGCTGCGCCGCAGTAAGGCCAAACTGCTGCGCGCCGACAGCGTGCCAGGCGCGTTGAGTCTGGATGATTATTGCGCCCGCCCCCATGCCCTGGTGTCGTTTGCCGGCGACCTCAGTGGTTTTATCGACGCGGCGCTGGAAAAAATCGGCCGCCAGCGTCGCGTGGTGTTGGCCGTACCGCAGTTCAATGGCCTCGGCACCCTGCTCAGTGGTACCGACATCCTCGCCACCGTGCCCGACTACACCGCCGCGGCGCTGACCGCAGCCGGTGGTGTGCGGGCCGAAGAGCTGCCGCTGGAAACCCAGACCTTCGAGCTGCACATGACCTGGCGCGGCGCGCAGGACAACGACCCTGCCGAACGCTGGCTGCGTTCGCGAATTCAGATGTTCTGCGGCGATCCGGACAGCCTGGGGTAATACGTACCATCAGCCGATATCGATTGAACCGACGCTACCATCATTCCGGCTGATATTAACCTTCGTAGCGTTCGATTCGTGCCCCGCCCCCTCCGCCACTCAAACTCCGTCCGTCTACCTATTCGACTGGCGGAGTCACACATGGAACGCTTCACACATCTCTCCTGGCGCTTTTCAGCGGCGCTTGCAGCGGTATTGCTGTTGAGTGCTTGCGGCAAGGCAACGGAAACCAGCCAGCAAATGCCGGTCGCCCAGGTCAGCGTCGCAGCAGTCATTCAACAACCTGTCAATGAATGGGATGAGCTCAGCGGTCGCCTGGAAGCACCGGAGTCGGTGGAAATTCGCCCGCGCGTTTCGGGTTTTATCGACACTGTAGCGTTCGCCGAAGGCAGCTTGGTGAGCAAGGGTGATCTGCTGTTCCAGATTGATCCGCGGCCGTTCCAGGCCGAGGTCAAGCGCCTCGAAGCTCAGTTGCAGCAAGCCCGCGCCGGCCAGACCCGGGCCATCAGCGAGGCTCGCCGTGGCGAACGCCTGCGCCAGAGCAACGCGATCTCCGCCGAGTTGGCCGATGCCCGCGCCAGTGCCGCGCAGGAGGCCAAGGCCGCGGTGAGTGGTATTCAGGCCGAACTGGACAATGCACGCCTGAACCTCAGTTTCACCCGTGTCACGGCGCCCATCGACGGGCGCATCAGCCGCGCCGAAGTGACGGCCGGTAACCTGGTGGGTGCCGGGCAGAGCCTGCTCACCACGGTGGTCAGCATCGACAAGGTGTATGCCTATTTCGACGCGGATGAGCGGGTGTTCCTCAAGTACATAGAGCTGGCCCGTCAGGACGGTAGCGATGCGCGTGACGCCAGCCCGGTCTACCTCGGGCTGTCCAACGAGGAGGGTCACCCGCATCTAGGGCAACTGGATTTTCTCGATAACCAGGTCAACCCGAAGACCGGAACCATTCGCGGGCGTGCGGTGTTCGACAACCGCGACGGCCGGTTCACCCCCGGTCTCTATGCGCGCCTCAAGCTGGTCGGCAGTAGCACCTACGACGCCACCCTGATCAAGGACGAGGCGGTCGGCACCGACCTGGGCAAGAAGTACGTGCTGGTGCTCGGCGACGATAACAGCGTGGGCTACCGGGCCATCGAACTGGGTCCCAAGTTGCAAGGCTTGCGCATCGTCCGCAGCGGCTTGGCCAAGGGTGAGCAGATCGTGGTCAACGGCCTGCAACGCGCCATGCCCGGCGCCACCGTCGATCCGCAAAGCGTACCCATGGCCGATACCGAAACCCTCGCAGCACTGGCCCGCCAGCGCCGCGCCGTGGACGCCAGCGACGCACCGCGCGTCGCCGAACAGAACCTCAAGCCGCTCAGCGCACCACGCGGCTAACAGGCCATTGAAAAACTACTGCGCTCGGCTATGCAGCGTTGAACTCAACCGCAAATGCTCATGTACAGCTCGTACATGGCGCTTTTCGGCTGACTGACTCGCTTCGCTGCGTTGGGGCGGATTTTGCCTTGTGACCCCCATGGATGTGGGAAATGCCGTTACCCGTAGGGAATGGGTTCGGCCCTAGCCATCGCTCGCTACATTTATCAACGGCCTGCTAAAGGTAGATGACCATGAATTTCTCGCAATTTTTCATTCAGCGGCCGATTTTCGCCGCCGTATTGTCGCTGTTGATCCTGATCGGCGGATCCATCTCGCTGTTCCAGTTGCCGATCAGCGAATACCCGGAAGTGGTGCCACCGACCGTGGTGGTGCGCGCCAGTTTTCCCGGCGCCAACCCCAAGGTGATTGGCGAAACCGTGGCATCGCCGCTGGAACAGGCGATCACCGGGGTCGAGGGCATGCTCTACATGTCGTCCCAGGGCACCGCCGACGGCAAGTTGACCCTGACCATCACCTTCGCCCTGGGCACCGATCTGGATACCGCCCAGGTACAGGTGCAGAACCGCGTCACCCGCACCATGCCGACCCTGCCCACCGAAGTGCAGCGGCTCGGCGTCACCGTCGACAAGGCCTCGCCCGACCTGACCATGGTGGTCCACCTGACCTCGCCGGATGACCGCTACGACATGCTCTATCTGTCCAACTACGCCGCGCTCAACGTCAAGGACGAGCTGGCGCGCCTGGACGGCGTCGGCGACGTGCAGCTGTTCGGCCTGGGCAACTACTCCCTGCGCGTCTGGCTGGACCCGCACAAGGTGGCCTCGCGCAATCTCACCGCCACCGATGTGGTCAATGCCATCCGCGAGCAGAACCGCCAGGTTGCCGCCGGTTCCCTCGGCGCACCGCCCGCGGCCGGCGACAACAGCTTCCAGCTGTCGATCAACACCCAGGGCCGTCTAGTCAACGAGGAAGAGTTCGAGAACATCATCGTACGGGCCGGCGAAGACGGCGAGATCACCCGCCTGAAAGACATCGCGCGGATCGAGCTGGGCTCCAGCCAGTACGCCCTGCGCTCGCTGCTGAACAACAAACCGGCGGTGGCTATCCCGGTGTTCCAGCGTCCGGGCTCCAACGCCATCGAGATTTCCGACGCGGTGCGCGGGCGCATGGCCGAGCTGAAGCAGAGTTTCCCCCAGGGCGTGGACTACGAAATCGTCTACGACCCGACCATCTTCGTCCGCGGCTCGATCGAGGCGGTGGTGCACACCCTGCTCGAAGCCATCGTGCTGGTGGTGCTGGTGGTGATCCTGTTCCTGCAGACCTGGCGCGCCTCGATCATTCCACTGGCCGCCGTGCCGGTGTCCTTGATCGGCACCTTCGCCGTGATGCACATGTTCGGCTTCTCGCTCAACGCACTGTCCTTGTTCGGTCTGGTACTGGCCATCGGCATCGTGGTGGACGACGCCATCGTGGTGGTGGAAAACGTCGAACGCAATATCGGCCTGGGCAAAACTCCAGTCGAAGCCACCAAGCAGGCGATGAAAGAGGTCACCGGGCCGATTGTCGCCACCGCTCTGGTGCTCTGCGCGGTATTCGTACCGACCGCCTTTATCTCCGGCCTAACCGGACAGTTCTATCAGCAGTTCGCCCTGACCATCGCTATATCGACCGTGATCTCCGCGTTTAACTCGCTGACCCTGTCGCCGGCCTTGGCCGCCGTGTTGCTGCGCAGCCATGACGCGCCCAAGGATCGCTTCTCCAGGGGCCTGGATAAGCTGTTCGCCGGCTGGCTGTTCAAACCCTTCAACCGCCTGTTCGACCGCGCCAGCCATGGCTATGTCGGCACCGTCAAGCGGGTGCTGCGTGGCAGCGGCATCGCCCTGGTGGTTTATGCGGGGCTGATGGGCCTGACCTACCTGGGTTTTGCCAGCACTCCGACCGGTTTCGTACCGCCGCAGGACAAGCAGTACCTGGTCGCCTTCGCTCAACTGCCGGACGCCGCCACCCTGGACCGCACCGAGGCGGTGATCAAACGCATGTCGGCCATCGCCGCGCAGCACCCTGGCGTGGAGAACACCGTGGCCTTCCCCGGCTTGTCGATCAACGGCTTCACCAACAGCCCGAACAGCGGCATCGTCTTCACTCCGCTGAAACCCTTCGATCAGCGTACAGATCCGTCGATGAGCGCCGGGGCTATTGCGGCCGAGTTGAACCAGCAGTTCGGCGAGATTCAGGACGCCTATATCGCCATCTTCCCGCCACCACCGGTGCAAGGCCTCGGCACTATCGGCGGCTTTCGCGTGCAGCTGCAGGATCGCGGCAATCTGGGCTACGACGAACTGTACAAGCAGACACAGAACATCATCGCCAAGAGCCACAGCGTGCCGGAGCTGGCGGGGCTGTTCAGCAGCTATCAGGTCAACGTGCCGCAGATCGATGCCGATATCGACCGCGAGAAGGCCAAGACCCACGGCGTGGCGATCAGCGACATCTTCGACACCATGCAGGTCTATCTCGGTTCGCTGTATGCCAACGACTTCAACCGCTTCGGCCGTACCTACCAGGTCAATGTCCAGGCCGAGCAACAGTTCCGTCTGGCCCCCGAGCAGATCGGCCAACTCAAGGTGCGTAACAACCGTGGCGAGATGGTGCCGCTGTCGACTTTCGTCAAGGTCAGTGACAGTGCCGGCCCCGACCGAGTAATGCACTACAACGGCTTCCTCACCGCCGAGATCAATGGTGCGGCTGCGCCCGGCTACAGTTCCGGTCAGGCCGAGGCAGCCATGGAACGCCTGCTCAAGGCAGAGCTGCCCAACGGCATGAGTTTCGAGTGGACCGAACTGACCTTTCAGCAGATCCTCGCCGGCAACAGCGCGATCTTCGTCTTCCCGCTGTGCGTGCTGCTGGCCTTCCTGGTGCTGGCCGCCCAGTACGAAAGCTGGAGCCTGCCGCTGGCGGTGATCCTGATCGTGCCGATGACCCTG
>JBFKAF010000297.1:0-4881 GCA_041621735.1 Pseudomonas sp. | reverse complement strand
GTCCCGAACAGTTCGCCGATGTGTCTATTGAGGCGGCCGGCAAGCTGGTCATCTCCTTTATGGCCGGGGTCTCGCTCGACACCCTGAGCGCGCGTACCGGCAGCCGGCGCATCATCCGCGCGATGCCCAACGCGGCAGCGGACATTCGCCAGTCCTATACCCCCTGGTTCGCCACAGAACTGGTGACGGCCGCCGACAAACAATTCACCCAGGCCATGTTCGAGGCCTGCGGCAGCACCGATGAGGTGACCAGTGAAGCGCAGCTCGACTACCTGACCGGGCTGGTTGGCTCCGGCGCGGCCTATCCGGCGCTGCTGGCCGAGGCGATGCTCGCCCATGCCCTGTCCAAGGGGCTGCCACGCCAGGTCGCCGAGCGCGCGGTGCGTGGCGTGGTGGTGGGAGCGAGCCAGTTGCTCGGCGGCGATGGCATGTCGCCGGCCGAGATGGTGCAGGCCATGCTCGATTATCGCGGCACCACGGCGGGCGGCCTGCAGGCAATGATCGATGCGGGATTCAAGGACGCTGTGAATGCCGGGCTGGATGCGGCGGAGGCCGCTGCGCAGCGTATGAAGGCTGGCTTTTCGCAGCCCAAGGTTTAATCCCCCGCGGGTAGCTCGCCACGGGTAATCCCCCATATCGCCAATGACTCCGCGGCCAATCAATAACATCAGGTTATTGTTTTGGCCGAACAAATGTAGTTGGACGCTCCGCCCCCCAAACTCTAACTTGAACCCACCCGGCGAACGCTGTGCAGTCAGTCGCCAACGGGCATATTCGCGGTGATCCAGGCAATTAATGGCCGGCGGCAACTTGTTGCAAGTTAAGCGCTGGCGGGATTTGTTCGGCCCGGATAAAGCGCCTGACGGCGCCGCCAAGTTGATTGTTTACAGACCTATAAGAAGAGGGCGCAATGACCCAAGTTGACGAGATACTTTCCGTCAAAAATATATTCAAGGTATTCGGGCCGCAGCCGGAAGTTGCCATGGATATGTTGCGCAACGGCGCCGACAAGAACGAAATATTCCAGAAGACCGGGCAGGTAGTCGGTGTGTTCGACGCCAGCTTCTCGGTCAAGCGCGGTGAAATCTTCGTCATCATGGGCCTGTCCGGTTCGGGCAAGTCGACCATGGTGCGCCTGTTCAATCGGCTGATCGAACCGACCTCCGGCAGCATCCACCTCAATGGCCGGGAAATCACCGGGCTGTCGGACAAGGAGCTGACCAACGTGCGGCGCAAGGAGATGGGCATGGTGTTCCAGTCCTTCGCCCTGATGCCGCACATGAGCGTATTGGACAACGCCGCCTTCGGCCTGGAAATTTCCGGGGTCAGTGAGCAGGAGCGCCGCACCCGGGCCTTGGAGGCCTTGAGCCAGGTCGGTCTGGCCGGCCACGAGAACAGCTACCCGCACCAGCTATCCGGCGGCATGCAACAGCGCGTCGGCCTGGCCCGTGCACTGGCCAACGATCCGACCATCCTGCTGATGGACGAGGCCTTCTCCGCGCTGGACCCGCTGATCCGCAGCGAGATGCAGGGCGAGCTGATCCGCCTGCAGGCCGAGCAGCAGCGCACCATCATCTTCATCTCCCACGACATCGAAGAGGCCATCCGCATCGGTCATCGTATCGCCATCATGGAAGGCGGCCGGGTGGTGCAGATCGGCACGCCCCAGGAACTGCTGTGCAACCCGGCCAATGACTATGTCGAGGCATTCTTCAAGGGCTTCGACAGCTCCAGGGTGCTCAAGGCCGGTGATGTCGCCCAGCTCGACCCGGAAACCGTCTGCCGGGTCAACGGCCATGCGCCGAGCTTCAAGGCGGGGGTGCCGTATGGCTACCTGGTCAACGAGCTGGATCACCTGCTCGCGGTGGTCGACGCCGGCGACTTGCGCGGTGGCGCCGAGCCACAGCAGCTCGAGCAGCTCAAGCTGGATCAGCATCCGCCCATCTACATCGATACGCCGCTGCACGATGTGCTGGATATCGTCGCCTCTGTGCCCTATCCGGTGCCGGTTCTGGATCACGCCGGCGCCTTCAAGGGCACCATTTCCAAGAGTTTGCTGCTGCAAACCATGAGCCGTCACTAACTGGCCCTGAGTCGACCGCGCAGTAGCCCCAGAATCACAGAGTAGGTAGCCAAGATGTCAGAGTTCAGCATCCTCGACCCGTTTCAGACCTTGACCATTCCCCTGGGTGACTGGGTGGAGAGCACCCTGAATTACCTGGTGCACAATTTTCGCGAGTTCTTCCGCGCCATCCGTTGGCCGATCGACCAGGTGCTCAATGGCTTCGAGTTCATCCTGCAGAGCATCCCGCCTTCGATCGGCATTCTCCTGTCCTCGCTGCTCGGTTGGCAGGTGGCGGGTGCGCGTATGGGCTGGTTATGCGCCATTACCCTGACCCTGCTGGGGTTGATCGGGGTCTGGTCGGAATCCATGACCACCCTGGCGCTGGTCCTGACCTCGGTATTCTTCTGCGCGGTGATCGGTGTGCCCCTGGGCATCCTTTCTGCCCGTAGCGACCGCCTGGAGAAGGTGGTGCGACCAGTGCTGGATGCCATGCAGACCCTGCCGGCCTTCGTTTACCTGGTGCCGGTGGTGATGTTGTTCGGCATCGGCAATGTGCCCGGCGTACTGGTGACCATCGTGTTCGCCGTGCCGCCGCTGGTGCGCCTGACCAACCTGGGCATCCGCCAGGTGCCGGACGACAAGATCGAGGCGGCGCGTGCCTTCGGCTGCACCCCGCGGCAGATGCTGATGCGCGTGCAGTTGCCGTTGGCCGCGCCGACCATCATGGCCGGCGTCAACCAGACCCTGATGCTCTCGCTGTCGATGGTGGTGATCGCCTCGATGATCTCGGTCGGCGGCCTGGGGCAGATGGTCCTGCGCGGCATCGGCCGCCTGGACATGGGCCTGGCCACGGTCGGCGGGGTCGGCCTGGTGTTGCTGGCGATCTTCCTCGACCGCCTGACCCAGGCCATGGGCGAACGCACCAGCAGCGACCCCAGCCTGCGTTGGTACCACAGCGGCCCGGCCGGCCTGCTCCTGCGTCTGTTTGGCCAGCGTCCGACCAGCGTCAAGGCCGAGGCCTGAGGCCGCTCCTGAATTGAACTGAATCGAAATACCCGACGAACAACAAAACCCAAGAGGTAGCTGACGATGAATTCTGCACAGCATGGTTTCACCCGGAAGGTCCTGCACTGCGCCGCCGTGGCGTCCCTGAGCCTGTTGCCGCTGTATGGCCAGGCGGCGAGCGCCGAGAAGCCCGGTGAGGGCGTGGAAGTGACGCCGATCTTCCCATCGATCGCCGAAGAGCGTTTTCGCGGCGAAGTGGCCATGGCCGGCCTGCGCGAACTGGGCTACGAGGTCAATGAGCCCAAGGAGACCGAGTACGCGGCGATGATGGTCGCGCTGTCTTACGGCGATGCGGATTTCACCGTGCACCTGTGGGACCAGCTGCACGACACCTTCTACCAGAAGGTCGGCGGCGACGACACGTTGATCAAGGCTGGCGATGTGATCCCTGGCGTATTGCAGGGCTACCTGATCGACAAGAAGACCGCCGAGGCGCACAACATCAAGTACCTGACCGACTTGAAGAAGCCGGAGATCGCCAAGCTGTTCGACACCAATGGCGACGGCAAGGCCGACCTCACCGGTTGCAATCCGGGTTGGGGCTGCGAGCTGGTGATCGATCACCACCTCAAGGCTTACGACTTGGAGAAGAGTGTCAGCCATAACCGTGGCTCCTACTTTGCCCTGATGGCCGATACCATTCAGCGCTACAAGCAAGGCGAGTCGATTCTGTACTTCACCTGGGTGCCGCAGTGGATCGCCGGCGTGCTGGTCGAGGGCAAGGACGTGGTCTGGCTGGAAGTACCACATACCGATCTGCCCGACGGCAAGAACGACGTCAACACCAGCTTCAACGGCAAGAACCTCGGTTTCGCCGTGGATGAGGTCAAAGCCGTGCTGAACAAGGAGTTCGCCGAAGAGAACCCGGCCGCGCTGAAGTTCCTCTCCCAGGTGCAAATCACCACCGACGACGAGAGCGCGCAGAACCTGAAGATGCAGGATGGTGAGAACAGCGCCAAGGATATCGAACGGCATGCCGCCGAGTGGGTTGCCGCGCACCGCGAGCAGTTCGATGCCTGGCTGGCTGCTTCCCGCGCCGCGGCTAACTGAGCCCCGCTATTCAGACTGAATCCCTTTCGGCGCCCCTACGGGCGCCTTTTTTTGGTTATTTCCCAGTGTTGTGTTGCACCGAGGCAAAGCGGGCGCCTACAGGTGCTGTGTTTTCGCCTGCCAGCCATTGCAACACGCGATTGGGACATGGCTTTTTTCCGTTGATTTGAATTTCGTCTGTGGAGTAAGCGCATGTCGCTCTATTCGTTCGTCCGTGATTTCACGTTCAACCAGGCGCCGCAGCACACCCGTGATCTGCTGCAGACCTGCCTGCTGGATATCCTCGGAGTCGCCGCCGGTGCGCGCGACAATCAGACCAGCCAGGCGCTCAAGCGCTATGCGGTCAGTCATTACCCGGCGGGTGTGCTGAGTAGCCGCCTGTTGTTCGATGGTCGCGCCGTGCACCCGCTGGGCGCGGCCTGGGCCGGCGGCTTCAGCGTCGACAGCCTGGATGCCCACGAGGGCCACTTCACCTCCAAGGGCCATGCCGGCGCTACCGTGGTACCGGCCGTGCTGGCGCTGGTCGATGCCTGCCGCGCGCAGGGCCGGGCGATCAGTGGCGAGGAGCTGCTCAGCGCCCTGTGCATCGGCTATGAAACGGCGCTGCGCGCGGGTGTCGCGCTGATGGCCAGCGCGCCTGAATATCATGCCTCCGGCGCCTTCTCCGGGCTCGGCGTGGTCTGCGCGGGCACGCGATTGCT
>JBFKAF010000296.1:0-4895 GCA_041621735.1 Pseudomonas sp. | reverse complement strand
GACGAATGTCTTGGGTCGGCGCGGGCATCGGCGTACCAAAGCGCAACAGGAATTGATGATGCCGCCCCGGTTTATCCAGGCTGTAGTCGAGGTTCGCCGGACTCCCAGGCTCGACATCGTGCAAGGCATCGAGGGGATACTCACCCGGATCGAACACCGCCATGCGCTGCACCTCGCTGGGTCGGTACTCACGCCCGTCCACCGTCAGAACCACCGCCTCCGGACGAAAGCTCGACCCCTGCACGGCGGGGCTGATTTCCAATAATAGGCGGGCGCCCTGCTCGACCGGATACAGCGGCTTGTCGCGCGGGTCGACCATCACCGGAACGATGAACAGCATCACCTGGTGCTCGCGCTGCTGGATCTCGTTACTCAACTCGACCCGCACCCGCGCACCGGCAATCTCCAGCCAGGTTGGCGTGCCCCTTACGAGCGAGTCGGGCGCCGGCGCGACATCGATATAGGCCTGACTGACTTCGCCAGAGCGATAACCGGCGCAGCCTGCCAACAGGACAGTAGCTATCAGCCATAGTTTTTTCATGTTCACGCTCTCGAATTAGTTAACTACCATCGCCCATTGCACAGCCGTCAGATCATCGCCAAGGGCCTGCGGCGCGTCGGCGCCGGGTAAGCCGCATCGATCTGCGCCAGGTCCTCGGCCGTCAGCTGCAAGGCAGCGGCTGCGGCATTCAAGCGCAGGTGCGCCGGCTCGACCGCCTTGGGGATGGCGATCAATCCAGGCTGACGCAGCGCCCAGGCCAGTACCACCTGCGCCACAGTCGCCGCGTGCCGCTCGGCTATTTGCCCCAGACTCGGCTGGCGCAACAGCCGGCCGGCCTGGCCGAGCGGGCAGTAGGCCATCAGCGGCATGCCCTGGCGCTGTTGCCAGGGCAGCAGGTCGAACTCGATACCGCGCGCCTCGGGGTTGTACAGCACTTGGTTCGCCGCGCAGCTCGGCTCGTGCAGTTCCAGCAAATCATCCAGGTCGCAATTGGACACGCCCCAACGAGCGATCTTGCCCTGCTCGCGCAAGCGCTCGAAGGCCTCGACACTCTCGGCCAAGGGATACTGACCCCGCCAGTGCAACAGGTAGAGGTCGATCCGCTCGGTTTGCAGACGCTGCAGACTGCGCTCACAGGCCGCCGCCATGCCCTGCCGGCTGGCGTTGTGCGGATACACCTTGCTGACCAGAAACACCTGCTCGCGCCGGCCGGCGATAGCCTGCCCCACCACCACCTCGGCACCGCCCTCGCCATACATCTCGGCGCTATCGATCAGGCGCAGGCCCAGGTCGATACCCAGCTGCAGCGCCGCCACTTCCCGACGCCGCTCGCCCGGGCGCTCGCCCATGCGCCAGGTGCCCTGGCCGATCACCGGCAGCTGAACCCCGGCCAATTCAAGCGTTCGCATCACCTTCCCCCTCTCCATCCATGCCGCGAGTGCTCGTCCCGGCTCGCGCCGCCGGGCTCGACCGCGCAGCGACCACCTCGGCATAACCGCGCCCCTGCCACTGCAGCAGACAACAACCATGACCGAACGGGTCGCTCAAACCGACCCAGCGTCCCCACTGCTGCGAACTAATCGCCCCTTCCTGCCGCGCCCCAGCCGCCAGGGCGCGGGCCAGGGCAGCATCCAGATCATCGACCACGAGATCCAGGTGCAGCGGCGTCCAGTGCCGCCGGTAATCGCGGCCCTGCCGGCTGCCGGCAAAGGGTGCGCTACCCGCGGCTTTGAGCACCAGGTAGATCGGCAGTTGCGCGCCGAGCAACTCGACCACCTCGCCGGCAAACAGGTGCCGGCCCTCGCGCAGGCCGAAGGCACGGGTATAGAAGGCAATCGCCGTCGGCAGATCCGCTACATCGATATTCAGCAACCCTTGCATGTCCACCTCCCGCAGCCGGCTCAGCTGCGCTCGGACCCCAACAACAGCAACAGCGACACCGGCTGCTCGCTCTGCGGGTGCAACGGCTCCTGCAACCACTGCAAGCGCCAGCCGGTTGCACCGAACAGGCTCAACCAGGACTCCAGGGTACGGAAGAACCAGGGCATCGGCTCCCGAAAGCCCTCGCCAAAACCGGCGAAGCTCTCCACTCGCCAGCCATCGCGATACGCCGCATCGTTACAGGCGCGCCAAGGGTGCAGGGTCTGGACCAACAGGCGGCCGCCCGGGGCCAAGACCCCATGCAGGGCTTGCAAGGTCGCCACCAACGGTTCTTCGAGCAGGGCAAAGTTGCACACCAGCAGATCAAACTGGCCGAGCTGCGCAGCCTGGTCGTGCAGCTCGGCATAACCACACACGCGGTAGTTGCCGCGGCTGCCAGCGGCGGCGCGCGCGCTATCGATCAGCGGCAGCGAGGCATCCACCCCGACCGACTCGATACCGCGTTCGGCCAGGCCGCGACACAGCCAGCCTTCGCCACAGCCGAGATCCAGTACCCGCTTGGGCGCCAGGGCCAATATCGCCTGCAGAATCGCCGCATCGGTAACCAGACGGCGGCTCTCGATCCGCTGCTCGCGCACCGCGGCCGTCCAGGCATCGGCATTGGCCTGCCAACTGAGATTGAGTTGTTCCCGGTGATCGCGCTGCATAAGCCACTCGCTGCCAGTTCAACGATGGGGTCGATTGTAGTGCCCGCAGGCGCCAGCGGGCGTTTCAGCTACGACGTCTGCTAACGGCATAGGGCACATCGTCGAGGTCTGCCGAGACTCACCCGCGGCTGCGCGCGGGTTCGACGGACGGCACCAAGGTCTAACGATATTTTTGTACCCTGCTTAATAGCCATTACGTCTATTTAGCCGACCAACGACTACGCTTGTGTAAACGCTGGAACGACTTAGCCAGGCAGAGCAACCATGGGTGCATTACACCAATCCGATGCAGAAAAGACTGCCACTCCAGCGAGCAGTCGTCCCGTGGTGCTCCTGAAATCCGCCAAGCAGCGCAGCAAGCTGTGGACGCTGTTCTGGCTGCTGTTGGCGTTCGTCCTGGTGGCAGGTGCCTTGCTACTCGCCTATGAGCTGCGCACCGCGCATTTCCAGGCCCAGGAGCTCAGCCGCTACGCCAAGCGCCTGAGCTACAGTGTCGAGCCTGGCCCCAGCCCGGCGATCATCTACCCCAAAGACGGCCCCTTCGATAAACGCCAGGGTTACGCCTACCTGCCCTCGATGCTCGACCGCCTGCTGCAGCGCGATTTCAGCATCCAGCAGCAAGCGCGCTTCTCCCCGGCGCTGATCGACTACAGCCTGCGCGGCTTCTTCCCCCCCTACCCGGAGAAAATCCAGGCGGGCTTGAGCATCAGCGACTGCCGTGGCACGCCCTTCTACCAGTTCCGCTACCCCCAGCAGTACTACCCTAGCTTCAGCGCCATCCCGCCGCTGGTGGTCGGCAGCCTGTTGTTCATCGAGAACCGCCACCTGCTCGACCCCGAACCGGCCCAGGCCAACCCGGCGGTGGACTGGCCGCGCTTCGCCAAGGCCGCCTGGTCGCAGCTCGGCAAGGCGCTGGATGTGCAGGATCAGTCCGCCGGCGGCAGCACGCTGGCCACCCAGCTGGAGAAATACCGGCACTCGCCGGGCGGCTTAACCTCTTCCGCCTCGGAAAAACTGCGGCAGATGGTTTCCGCCAGCGTGCGCGCCTATCAAGGCGGGCCACTGACGCAGACGGCGCGGGAAAACATCGTGCGCGACTACCTCAACAGCGTGCCGCTCTCCGCCGCGCCGGGGCATGGCGAGGTGAATGGCCTGGCCGATGGCTTGCGCATCTGGTACGGCGCCGACTTCGCCGAGGTCAACCGCCTGCTCGACCCCAGCCGCTCGCCCGAGGCGAGCAATGCCGAGCGCGGCCTGGCCCTGCGTCAGGTGCTGTCATTTATGATCGCCCAGCGGCGACCGTCCTATTACCTGGCCCAGGGCCGGGATGAACTGGACGACTTGATCGACAGCCATATCCGTCTGCTGGCGGGCGGCGGCTTGATCGAAACGCCGCTGCGCAACGCGGCCCTGGCCAGCCAACTGCGTTATCGCAACTGGGAGCTGCAGCCGAACCTGCAAACGGTCGACGGCAACAAAGGCATCAGCGTGGCCCGCTCGCGCCTCTCCGGGCTGCTGAACATGCCGCTGTATGACCTCGACCGTCTCGACCTGAGCGCCAGTACCACCCTGAATAACCAGCTGCAACAAACCGTCACCGACTACCTGCAGCGCCTCGCCGACCCAGCCTTTGCCGAGCAGATCGGCCTGTTCGGTGAGCGCCTGCTGTCAGCGGAGAAGACCGCCGATGTGCGCTACAGCTTCACCCTGATCGAACGGACGCCGAATGGCAGCCGGGTACGCGTGCAGACCGACAGCACCAATCAGCCGTTCGACATCAACGAAGGCAGCAAGCTGGAACTCGGCTCCACCGCCAAACTGCGGGTGCTGTCCACCTACCTGGAAATCATCGCCGAGCTGCACCAACGCCATGCCGGGCAAACCGCCGCCGAACTGCGCAACGTGGAAGTCGCCGACCAGGATTACCTGACGCGCTGGGCCATCGCCTTTTTACTCGCCACCCCCGAGAGCAGCCTGCCGGACATGCTCGAAGCCGCGCTGGAGCGCAAGTATTCGGCCAGCCCCTATGAACGCTTCTTCACCGGCGGCGGGCTGCACAGCTTTGCCAACTTCCGCAAAGAAGACAACGGCCGTATCCCGACCCTGCGCGAAGCGTTGCGCGAGTCGATCAACCTGCCGTTCATTCGCCTGATGCGCGATCTGGTGCGCTACAGCACCTACCAGGCACCGGGCAACAGCGCCGAGCTGCTCAAGGACGACAAAGACCCACGGCGCCAGGTCTACCTCAGCCGTTTTGCCGACCGCGAAGGCAAGACCTTCCTCCTGCGTTTCTGGCGCAAGTACCG
>JBFKAF010000295.1:0-4921 GCA_041621735.1 Pseudomonas sp. | reverse complement strand
CTGCGACGGGAAACGACAACGTTGTTGCGCTTCTGGTCCAGCTTGATGACCTTGAATTCGAGCTCTTTGCCTTCCAGGTGAGTGGTATCACGCACCGGACGCACATCGACCAAGGAACCTGGGAGGAACGCACGGATGCCGTTAACGTCGACAGTGAAGCCGCCTTTAACCTTACCGTTGATAACGCCCTTAACCACTTCCTCAGCGGCGAAAGCTGCTTCCAGAACAATCCAGCACTCAGCGCGCTTGGCTTTCTCGCGGGACAGCTTGGTCTCACCGAAGCCATCTTCAACCGCGTCCAGCGCGACGTGAACTTCGTCACCGACCTTGATGGTCAGCTCGCCTTGTTCGTTGAAGAACTGCTCGAGCGGGATGACGCCCTCGGATTTCAGACCGGCGTGAACTGTGACCCAGTCACCGTCGATATCGACAACGATACCGGTGATGATTGCGCCCGGCTGAAGGTTGAGGGTTTTTAGGCTTTCTTCAAAGAGTTCCGCAAAGCTTTCGCTCATGTTGATTCCTGTTGTTCAGGGCAGGAAATCTGCCCAAACCACATTCCAGACAATGTGGGTACGTTTATATAAAAAGAGGCCTACGGGACTAGGACTGGTCTCCCGCATGCCTCCTTGCGAACCGCTCAGCTTGCGCCGCGGTTCTTCTCACTCAGCGAGATCGCGATTGGCGACCTCGCTTAGAATTCGTTGCAACACCTGCTCGATCGAAAGCTCAGTGGAATCCAGTTGAATCGCATCGGCTGCCGGTTTGAGCGGAGCCACTGCGCGCTGGATATCGCGCTCATCACGCGCACGAATCTCGTCGAGGAGACTCGCAAGATTAACATCATCACCCTTGGCCTTCAACTGCAAGTAACGCCGCCGGGCGCGCTCTTCCGCGCTGGCGGTCAAGAACACTTTCAACGGCGCCTCAGGAAACACCACGGTGCCCATGTCCCGACCATCGGCTACCAGGCCCGGCATCTCCAGGAAGGCGCGCTGGCGCTGCAACAACGCCTCACGCACAGCCGGAAGAGCAGCGACCTGGGAGGCGCCCGCACCGACCTGCTCATTACGGATGGCGTCAGTCACTTCCTCGCCCTCCAGAATAATGCGTTGACCCTGCCCATCGGCGAGCGCAACGAATTGCACATCCAGATGGGCGGCGAGCACCTTCATCGCCTCTTCGTTGGTCAGGTCGACGCCATGATTACGCGCGGCAAACGCCAGCAGACGATAAAGCGCCCCTGAGTCGAGCAGACACCAGCCCAACTTCTGAGCCAGCAGTCCGGCCACGGTGCCTTTGCCCGATCCGCTCGGCCCATCGATGGTGATTACCGGCGCCTGGACAGTCATGACTTAGCCTCCTCGCCGACCCGGATACCGACCTGGGCGGCCAAGGAGAGAAAATTCGGGAACGAAGTCGCGACGTTGGCACAATCATGGATGCGAATCGGCGCCGTAGCGCGCAACGAAGCCACGCTAAAGGCCATGGCGATACGATGATCGCCGTGGCTGTGCACCTCGCCGCCACCGATGCTACTGCCCTCGATGATAATGCCATCGGGTGTCGGCTCGGCCTTGACGCCCAGCGCCTGCAGGCCGTCAGCCATGACCTGAATCCGATCCGACTCCTTGACCCGCAGCTCTTCGGCGCCGCGCAGCACGGTACGGCCTTCGGCGCAGGCTGCCGCGACGAACAGCACGGGGAACTCGTCGATCGCCAATGGCACCAGATCTTCTGGAATATCGATGCCCTTGAGCTTGGCCGAGCGCACACGAATGTCCGCCACTGGCTCGCCGCCCACTGTGCGCTGATTTTCCAGGCTGATATCGCCGCCCATCAACTTGAGGATATCGATGACGCCTGTACGGGTCGGATTGACGCCGACGTGCTCAAGCAGTAGCTCCGAGCCCTCGGCAATACTCGCCGCGACCAGGAAGAACGCCGCCGAGGAAATATCCGCTGGCACCTCTATATGGGTCGCCGTCAGCTTGTGTCCGGATTCCACGGTCGCGGCCTTGCCCTCGACTGCCACCGGATAACCGAAGCCGCGCAGCATACGCTCGGTATGATCGCGGGTCGGCGCCGGCTCAATCACCGTGGTCGTGCCGGCCGCATAGAGTCCGGCGAGCAACAGGCTGGATTTCACCTGAGCACTGGCCATTGGCATTTCATAGGTCATGCCGCCCAAACGGCGACCGCCGCGAATAGTCAGCGGCGGACGACCCTCGGCCGCCGTCTCGATCAACGCACCCATGGCACGTAGCGGCTTGGCCACGCGATTCATCGGCCGCTTGGTCAGCGAAGCGTCGCCGGTCAGGGTGGTGTCGAACGACTGCGCCGCCAGCAAGCCAGAGAGCAGGCGCATGGACGTACCCGAATTACCCAGGTAGATCGGCCCAGGCGGCGGCTGCAAGCCATGCAGGCCAACCCCGTGAATGGTCACACGGCCATGGTGCGGGCCTTCGATGACCACCCCCATGTCGCGGAATGCCTGCAGGGTCGCCAGGGCATCTTCGCCCTCGAGAAAGCCCTCGACCTCGGTCGTGCCTTCGGCCAGCGAGCCGAGCATGATCGAGCGGTGAGAAATGGATTTGTCGCCCGGAACGCGAATTCGCCCAGAAAGCGTGCCACCGGGGTTAGCCAGGAAAATCAGATCATTCGAGTGCATAGCGTCCACATAGGCCCTACGGGCTAAAATTTTGCTGAAATGCTCGCGAGCCACGCGGGCGCGAGTAAACACGCCCAGCAGTTGATGCCCGTCCCCTGCGTCGACCGCATCACGCAATGCGTCGAGGTCGGCGCGAAATACATCCAGGTTACGCAGCACCGCCTCGCGATTAGCGAGAAAGATGTCGTGCCACATCACCGGATCGCTGCCGGCAATCCGCGTGAAATCGCGAAAACCACCGGCTGCGTAGCGAAAAATCTCCAGATTCTCGCCGCGTTTGGCCAACGAGTCGACCAGACCGAATGCCAACAAATGGGGCAAATGACTGGTCGCGGCGAGCACATGATCATGATGCTCGACCTGCATCTGCTCGACATCCGCCCCCAGCTCGCGCCAGAGACGATCGACCAATTGCACGGCCTGCGCATCGGTTTGCTCTAGCGGCGTCAGAATCACCTTATGCCGGCGGAACAGCTCGACATTGGCCGCCTCGACCCCACTTTGCTCGGACCCGGCAATTGGGTGGCCCGGCACGAAACGCGCCGGCATCTCACCGAAGGCCAACCGAGCGGCACGCACCACATTGCCCTTGGCGCTGCCAACATCGGTAAGCACAGCCGCAGCCAAATCAAGCTTGGCCAGCTCACCCAGCAGCTTTTCCATCGCCAGGATAGGCACCGCCAGCTGGATCACTTCGGCGCCCTGACAAGCGATGGCCAGGCTTTCCTCACAGCGATCGACAACACCCAGCTCGACCGCCAGATGCCGCGACTGCGGATCGAGATCGACGCCCACCACCTCGCGACACACGCCGCGCTCACGCAGACCCTTGGCGAAAGAGCCACCAATCAGGCCGAGGCCGACCACCACCAGGCGACCGATTATCGGAGCATTGGGTTGCACCTTTTTGACGGCTGCAGCCTTCAATTCACTCACGCGTCGAGCACCTTGGCCAACGCCTCGAGGAAGCGGGCATTCTCTTCGGGCAAGCCAATGGACACGCGCAGATGATGCGGCATACCGTAATTGGCGACTGGCCGCACGATTACCCCCTCGCGCAGCAGGGCCTGGTAAAGCGGCATGGATTCGCGGCCAAGGTCGACGGCGATGAAATTGCCCCTGGAAGGAATCCAGCTCAAACCCATCGACTGGAAACCTGCCTGCAGCTGCGCCATACCAGCATCGTTGACCCGGCGACTGCTCGCCAGGTACTCGCTATCACTCAGCGCAGCACAGGCCGCAGCCAAAGCCAGGCTGTTGACGTTGAACGGCTGCCGCACACGATTCAGCACATCGGCGACCGCTACCGAACTGATCCCGTAGCCCACACGCAGCGCGGCCAAACCGTAAGCCTTGGAAAAGGTGCGCGAGACCAGCAGATTCGGGTATTGGCTCAGGTAATCGAGGCCGTCCGGCAGATCAAAGCCTTCGGCGTACTCGATGTAGGCCTCGTCCAACACAACCAGCACGCGCTCCGGCACGCGCGCGAGAAAATCGCTCAGCGCCTGCGGACCAAACCAAGTACCGGTCGGATTGTTGGGGTTGGCGACGAAGAGTACCCGAGTGCTCTCATCGATGGCCGCGAGCATGCCATCCAGGTCATGACCGTAGTCTTTCGCCGGCACCACCTTGCCTTGCGCACCGACCGCCTGAGTGGCGATCGGATAAACGGCAAAGGCGTGCTCACTGAACACCGCATTCAAGCCCGGCGCCAGATAGGCGCGCGCAACCAGCTCGAGGATGTCATTCGAGCCATTACCGAGAGTGACCTGATTCAGGGCTACGCCGCAGCGCGCTGCCAACTGGCGCTTCAGGGCGAAGCCATTACCATCGGGGTAACGCGTCAGCTCGGCCAGTTCGGCGCTAATCGCCTCCAGCACCCGAGGACTCGGCCCCAGCGGATTTTCGTTACTGGCCAGTTTGACGATACTCGCCGGATCGAGATCCAGTTCG
Source organism: Pseudomonas sp. (assembly GCA_041621735.1). Taxonomy (GTDB): domain Bacteria; phylum Pseudomonadota; class Gammaproteobacteria; order Pseudomonadales; family Pseudomonadaceae; genus Aquipseudomonas. The sequence continues at coordinate 297 of JBFKAF010000295.1, read as the reverse complement.
CGAGCCAACTCATCCACCGGCTTGCCCGGCACATAGGGCGAAAGCTTTTGCACGCCTGGCTGGGCCAGGCCGAGGAAATCACAGCTCATTACTTGCCTCTTGTTGATCCGTCCCACTCGCGTGGCGCGCCCGTCATCTGCGCACCCAGTGCCCTGACAGCCTTCAGGCTAGCGCACAGGCAATCTACAGAACCGCCTTGGGGTAGGAACCCAGCACCTTGAGGGCCACGGCTTCCTGGTTAATCTTCTCGAGCACGTCCTTGATCAACGGATCGCGATGGTGCCCAACGAAGTCGAT
>JBFKAF010000294.1:0-4930 GCA_041621735.1 Pseudomonas sp. | reverse complement strand
TGCGCCGTTCCGGCGATGACTGGCTGCTGACCCTGGACGATGGCCGGCAACTGCGCACGCCGCTGCTGATCGCCGCCGACGGTGCCAATTCAGCCGTGCGCCGCCTGGCCGGCTGCGCCACCCGTGAGTGGGCGTACCTGCACCATGCCATCGTCACCAGTGTGCGCTGTACCCAACCGCATCAGGCCACCGCCTGGCAGCGTTTCACCGACGATGGCCCGCTGGCGTTTCTGCCGCTGACCGAGGCAAGCCAGGGCGCGCCGGCTGACCAACACTGGTGCTCGATCGTCTGGTCGGCCACGCCGAGCGAGGCCGAGCGCTTGATGGCGCTGGATGACGCGGACTTCTGCCGCGAGCTGGGCAAGGCCTTCGAGCATCGCCTGGGCGAGGTGCTGCAGGCGGATCGGCGCCTGTGCATCCCGCTGCGGCAGCGACATGCCAAGCGCTACGTCGAAGAGGGTCTGGCGCTGATCGGCGATGCCGCGCACAGCATTCATCCCTTGGCCGGGCAGGGCGTCAACCTGGGCTTTCTCGATGCCGCGGTGCTCGCCGAGGTGCTGCTGCACGCGCAGGCGCGGGGCGAGCGTCTGGCCGACACCCGTGTGTTGAGCCGCTATGAGCGCCGCCGTATGCCGCACAACCTGGCCATGATGGCGGCCATGGAAGGCTTCGAGCGTTTGTTCCAGGCCGACCCGCTGCCGTTGCGCTGGTTGCGCAACGCCGGCCTCAACTGGGTCGATGAACTGCCCGAGGCCAAGGCGCTGTTTGTCCGCCAGGCGCTCGGTCTGTCCGGGGATTTGCCGGAGCTGGCGCGCGTCTAGCGAGGTTGCCGCTGCTCACCGTCAGCCGCGATGAATGGTCGCAACGCAGGGCCTACGAGCCTCAGCCATTGCGGGTCAGCCCGCTAGGCGTACAACTTATTCAGTGCGTTGCCCGTCCCCTGCGGGCGAGGGCTGCGTGGCGTCTTGGCACGGGCTGAGCCCTGTGCTTCCCAAGCCCCAACAAACCCTTCGGTCCCGGTATGGATAGGGCAGGAGTACGCCTGCTTAACGAAGTCTGGTTGAGAAACTAAATGTTATTCACTACTATTTGGCCTCTCGACTTATCTTCACCAAGAGGCAGTATCCATGCAGGCAAGTAAGCGTTTGTTCGCCGCCCTGACTCTCACCGCACTGGCTGGCGCCGTGCAGGCCGCCGATGAGGTGGTGGTTTACTCCTCGCGTATCGATGAGCTGATCAAGCCGGTCTTCGATGCCTATACCGCCAAGACCGGCGTGCCGGTCAAGTTCATCACCGACAAGGAAGCACCGCTGTTGGCGCGTTTGCAAGCCGAGGGCGAGAACACCCCGGCCGACATGCTGATCACCGTGGACGCCGGCAACCTGTGGCAGGCCGAGCAGCAAGGTGTACTCAAGCCGCTGCAGTCCGCCGTCATCGCCGAGAATATCCCGGCCCAATACCGCTCCAGCACCGGCAGCTGGACCGGCCTGTCGCTGCGCGCACGGACCATCGTCTACTCCACCGAGCGGGTCAATCCGAGCGAGCTGAGCACCTACGAAGCCCTGGCCGACAAGAACTGGGAAGGCCGTCTGTGCCTGCGCACCAGCAAGAAGGTCTACAACCAGTCGCTGACCGCGACCCTGATCGAGACCCATGGCGCGGCCAAGACCGAGGAAATCGTCAAGGGTTGGGTGAATAACCTGGCCACCGATGTGTTCGCCGACGACACCGCGCTGATCCAGGCCATCGATGCCGGCCAGTGCGATGCCGGTATCGTCAACACCTACTACTACGGCCGCCTGCACAAGCAGCAGCCGGACCTCAAGGCCAAGCTGTTCTGGCCGAATCAGAGCGATCGTGGTGTGCACGTCAACCTGTCCGGTGCCGGCGTGACCAAGCATGCACCGCATGCCGAGCAGGCGCAGAAGCTACTGGAGTGGATGACCGGCGACGAGGCTCAGGGCATGTTCGGTGCACTGAATCAGGAGTTCCCGGCCAGCCCGCAAGTCGCGCCATCCGAAGAAGTTGCAGCGTGGGGCGTGTTCAAGGCCGACAGCATTCCGCTGGAAGTGGCCGGCAAGCGCCAGGCCGAAGCCACCATGCTGATGGATCGTGCCGGCTGGAATTGATCGAAGCTCGATTCGTCTAGAGGTTGGCGCCCGCCAGCCTGCTTGCGGAAGTCGTTATACTCGGCGCCCCGGCTCAGTCCGGGGCGTTGTGTTTTCAAGTTCTGAGGATTTTGCGTGGCTCACCCTGCCCAGCGTCGCTGGTACCCCATAGCGTTTGCGGTTGCCCTGCTGGTGTTGCTGCCGCTGAGCGTGCTGCTGTTCAGCTGGCATGAGGTGGATCGGCAAATATGGGCGCATCTGTGGCAAACCCAGCTGATGCGCCTGATCGGTAACACCCTGATATTGGTGCTCGGGGTCGGTATCGGGGTGACCTTGCTGGGTGTCAGCCTGGCCTGGCTGACCAGCCTGTGCGAGTTCCCCGGGCGGCGCTGGCTGGACTGGGCGCTGATGTTGCCGTTCGCCATTCCCGCCTATGTGCTGGCCTTCGTCTTCGTCGGTCTGCTGGATTTTGCCGGGCCGGTGCAGAGTCTGCTGCGCGAGTGGTTCGGCGCAGGTTTTCGCCTGCCACGGGTGCGCTCTACCGGCGGGGTGATCACGGTGCTGATCCTGGTGTTCTACCCCTACGTGTACCTGCTGGCGCGCAATGCCTTCCTGGCTCAGGGCAAGGGCTTGATGGAGGCCGCGCGAGTGCTGGGGCTGAGTCCCTGGTCGGCGTTCTGGCGCGTGGCCCTGCCAATGGCGCGGCCGGCGATTGGCGCCGGTCTGGCGTTGGCCATCATGGAAACCCTGGCCGATTTCGGTGCGGTGTCGGTGTTCAACTTCGATACCTTCACCACCGCCATCTACAAGACCTGGTACAGCTTCTACAGCCTGACCAGCGCCACTCAGCTGGCCAGCCTGTTGCTGCTCGCGGTGATGCTGGTGCTGTATGGCGAGCGCCGCGCTCGCGGTGCGGTGCGCCCGGTCAGCGAGCGGCCGCGCGGCAAGGCGCTGTATCAGCTCAAGGGTGGCCAGGCAGTGGCCGCCAGCGCCTGGTGCGGTCTGGTGTTCGCCTGCGCTTTCGTGATTCCGCTCCTGCAACTGCTGCTGTGGTTCTGGCAGCGCGGCCGGTTCGATCTGGACGAGCGCTACACCGGCTTGATTCTGCACACCCTCTATCTCGGCGGCATTGCCGCGGCGGTGACCGTCGGCGCGGCCTTGCTGCTGGCCTTCGCCCGGCGTATGGCGCCCACCCGGCTGATGCGCTCGACGGTCGGCCTGGCCAATCTCGGTTACGCGCTGCCCGGTTCGATGCTCGCGGTGGCGATCATGCTGGCGTTCAGTTATCTGGACCGTCAGCTGGTGATTCCGCTGTCGAGCTGGCTCGGCGGGGCCGGTAAGCCATTGCTGCTCGGTAGCCTGTCGGCACTGTTGCTGGCCTACCTGATTCGCTTTATGGCGGTGGCCTACGGCCCGCTGGAGAACAGCCTGGCGCGAATTCGCCCCTCGCTGCCAGAGGCTTCGCGCAGCCTGGGTGTCGGCGGGGCCGCCCTGTTCCTCAAGGTTTACCTGCCGTTGCTGGTGCCGGGCGCGCTGTCGGCTGCTCTGCTGGTGTTCGTCGATGTGCTCAAGGAGATGCCGGCGACCCTGCTGATGCGTCCATTCGGTTGGGACACGCTGTCGGTGCGGGTGTTCGAGATGACCAGCGAGGGCGAGTGGGCGCGTGCCGCCTTGCCGGCCTTGACCCTGGTACTGGTTGGCTTGCTGCCGGTGATCGGGCTGATTCGCCGTTCCGCACACCGGGCCGGCTAGAACGGCCGCTGGCGCATCGCCAAGCGGCCGTCGTCGGCTCAGGCTGATGGCCCTCGTCGCGTTAGCCTTACGGCCAAGATGACCCGCCCCGACCTTGCGGCTACAATGCGCGCCATCCGCTGCGACCGGTTATCAGGATCGGCTGCGTGAAGCCCTTTTTAAGCACCCATTTCAGCGGGTGCGCCGGGCTCCGCATTCGCTCGCAGCTTCGCCAAGCCCGGAAGGAGACACCCATGGGACAGCGTACACCTCTCTATGGTCTGCACCTCGCGTTGGGGGCCAAGATGGTCGACTTCGGTGGTTGGGACATGCCGCTGCACTATGGCTCGCAAGTCGAGGAGCACCACCAGGTGCGTCGCGACTGCGGAGTCTTCGATGTGTCGCATATGACCGTGGTCGATGTCAGCGGCAGCCAGGCCAAGGCCTACCTGCAGCACCTGCTGGCGAACGACGTAGAGCGCCTGGATAGCCCCGGTAAAGCGTTGTACAGCGGCATGCTCAACCAGCAGGCCGGGGTGATCGACGATTCGATCGTCTACCTCAACGCTACACCCGAGCTGGCAGACAGCTACCGCCTGGTGCTCAATGCCGCCACTCGTGCCAAGGACCTGGCCTGGATGCGTCAACAGGGCAGCGCTTTCGCCATCGAGTTAAACGAACGTGCCGATCTGGCCATGCTCGCCATTCAGGGGCCGCAGGCGCGATCCAAGGTCGCCGAACTGGTGACCCAGGCTCGCGCCGCATTGATCCATGAACTGCTGCCGCAGCAGGGCTTGCCGGAAGGCGACTGGTTTATCGCCCGTAGCGGCTATACCGGCGAGGACGGCCTGGAGATCATGCTGCCGGCCGAGCAATCGCTGGAGTTCCTCAACGAGCTGGTCGGCGCCGGGATTTCTCCGATCGGCCTGGGTGCGCGCGATACCTTGCGCCTGGAGGCCGGGATGAATCTATACGGCCAGGACATGGACGAACAGGTCTCGCCGCTGGCGGCCAACATGAGCTGGACGGTGGCCTGGGAGCCGGCCAGTCGCGACTTCATCGGCCGCGCGGAGCTGGAGCGGCAGCGAGTG
>JBFKAF010000293.1:0-4933 GCA_041621735.1 Pseudomonas sp. | reverse complement strand
GCCCGGGCAATCGCCACACGCTGCTGCTGGCCACCGGACAGGGTCGAGGCGCGCTGCAAGGCCAGGTCGGCCAGGCCAACCCTGTCCAGGGCCTGCATGGCGCGCTGCTTTTCTTCGCCACTGAAACGGCCCAAGGTGCCGCGCCAGCGCGGCATCCGCCCCAGACAGCCGAGCAGTACGTTGTGCAGCACGCTGAGGCGGTCGACCAGATTGAACTGCTGAAAGATGTAGCCGATGTCGGCGCGCAGGCGACGCACCTCGCCATTCAACCGCCCCTGCGCCTGCACTTGCCGGCCGAGCACCTCAATATCGCCGCCGTCGGTACGATCGCAGCAGGCGAGCCCTGCCAGATGGCGCAGCAATGTCGACTTACCCGAGCCGGAGGCGCCGATCAGCGCGACCATCTCCCCCGGCTGGACGGACAAGGCCAAGTCGTACAGCGCCTGCTTGCGGCCGAACGTCTTGTTCAGTCCCTCAACCCGGATCACTGCGTTCATGGCTTGCCCTCTTGTTAACGGTACACAGCGACCTCAGGCCGCCTTCTGGTGTAGACCAAGGTAGGCAAATCCTGTGTCAGCCCCGTTAACGGACCATGACGCTTGCGTGACTATTGCTTTACGTTGTTATCGCAAACGCAGGCAACGATGTCTTTCTGCACAGTGCCGCTCATTTCTGACGATTGGTGCTGGCAGAAAGCCTGTACTTTCACCAAAATACGACATGTATTTGGCGTCAAAAATTTATCAGCATGACCGAGCGGTCATATAAGAGCAAATGACGATTCTGGTTGAACGCCTAGTGCTAAAGGTGGTCAAACCGGTGACAATCTCGTAGCTGAATGCCAGCATCGTCTCCCTGAACTAACCGGTTTAATGTATGGGCCCCATGAAACAGGCTATCTATTCCAGCCGCACGGCTGACAAATTCGTCGTTCGCTTGCCCGACGGCATGCGCGAACGTATCGCCGACGTGGCACGCAACCATCATCGCAGCATGAACTCAGAAATTATCGCCCGCCTCGAGCAGAGCATGCTTCAGGAAGGCGCCCTGAGTGATGACCTGAACCTGCGCCTCGACAGCCCCGAACTGTCCCTACACGAGCGAGAACTGCTGCAACGCTTCCGCCAACTGTCGCGTCGCCAGCAGAATGCACTGGTGGCCCTGATTGCCCACGATGCCGAACAGGCCGCCGAGAACGCCTAAACTTCTGCCATAAAAAAACCGGCCCAAGGCCGGTTTTTTTATGGCTCGAGAAAGCCGCCACTGGCGACCTTCTCATTTTCTGCATCAGCCAACAAAGTTAAGCAACACCCCCGCCGCCACTGCCGAGCCAATCACCCCGGCCACGTTCGGCCCCATGGCGTGCATCAGCAGGAAGTTCTGCGGATTGGCCTCCAGGCCGACCCTGTTCGACACTCGTGCGGCCATCGGCACCGCCGATACGCCTGCCGAACCGATCAGCGGGTTGATCTTGTTGTCGCTGAAGACATTCATCAGCTTGGCCATCAGCACACCCGCCGCGGTACCACCGCAGAAGGCCACCATACCCAGCAGCAGAATCCCCAGGGTCTTCAGTTGCAGGAAGGATTCCGCCGACAGCTTGGAACCCACGGTCAAACCCAGTGCGATGGTGACGATGTTGATCAAGGCATTACGTGAGGTGTCCGCCAGACGCTCGACCGCTCCGGCTTCGCGCAACAAGTTGCCAAAGGCGAACATGCCCACCAGCGGCGCGGCATCCGGCAGCAACATGCCCACCAATAGGCACAGCACCAGCGGAAAGACGATCTTCTCGACCTGACTGACATGCCGCAACTGCTGCATGACGATGGCGCGCTCTTCCTTGGTGGTCAGCGCACGCATGATCGGTGGCTGAATCAACGGCACCAGGGCCATGTAGGAATAAGCCGCGACCGCAATCGGACCGAGCAGATGCGGCGCCAGCTTGGCGGTAACGAAGATCGAGGTCGGACCGTCGGCACCGCCGATGATGGCGATGGACGCGGCTTCGCGCAGGGTGAACTCCATTCCCGGAATCCCCAGGGCGGCAATCGCCAAGGCGCCGATCAGCGTAGCGAAAATCCCGAACTGCGCCGCCGCGCCGAGGAACAGAGTCTTGGGGTTCGCCAGCATCGGACCGAAATCGGTCATGGCGCCAACGCCCATGAAGATCAGCAACGGGAACACGCTGGTCGGCAAGCCGATTTCGTAGAACAGGTGCAGGATTCCGGCACCTTCGGCCATGTTGGCCACCGGAATATTGGCCAGAATGCCACCGAAGCCAATCGGGATCAGCAACAGCGGCTCGAAGCCTTTCTTGATAGCCAGATAGACCAGCCCGAGGCAGACCGCGATCATCAAGGCCTGCCCCGGCTCCAGATGATACAGACCCGTGCTTTGCCAGAGTTTAAGGAGCTTTTCCATGCATAGGCCCCTTAACCGATGGTCAGCAGGCTGTCGCCCACCGCCACCGCATCGCCCACCTTGACGTTCACCGCACCCACGGTGCCGGCCTTGAACGCACGAATCTCGGTTTCCATCTTCATCGCCTCGAGGATGATCACCAGTTGGCCCTCCTCGACTGCCGCTCCCGGCTGCACCAGCACCTTGAAGATGTTACCGGCCAATGGCGCACTCTGCGGCTCGCCATCGCCGACCGGCGCGGCGGCGGCACTGGGCGCTGCGCCAGCACCTGCGCCAGCGACGGGTTTGATACCGCTGATATCGCCACCCTCATTGACCTGCACGACATAGGACTTGCCGTTCACCGCCACCGTATAGGCTTCAGGCTGGCCCGCCACGCGCGCCGGCAGCTCATCGCCAGTTGGCGCCGGCTCGAAAGCCGCTGGGTTGCCGCGGTTTTCCAAAAACTTCAGACCGATCTGCGGGAACAATGCATAGGTCAGCACATCGTCGATCTCATCCTTGGCCAGAGCGATGCCCTTCTCCTGGGCAAGGCCCTTGAGCTCGGCAGTCAGCTTGTCCATTTCCGCCGTGAGCAGATCGGCTGGACGGCAAGTGATGACCTCGGCGCCATCCAGCACCCGCGCCTGCAGCTCCTGATTGAACGGGGCAGGTGCGGCGCCATACTCGCCCTTCAATACGCCGGCGGTTTCTTTGGTGATCGACTTGTAGCGTTCGCCCGTGAGGACATTGATGACCGCCTGAGTGCCGACGATCTGCGAGGTCGGCGTCACCAGGGGAATAAATCCGAGGTCTTCGCGCACCCGCGGGATTTCCGCCAGCACTTCATCGAACTTGTCGAGGGCGCCCTGCTCTTTCAGCTGGCCCTCCATGTTGGTCAGCATGCCGCCCGGCACCTGAGCCACCAGGATGCGCGAGTCGACGCCACGCAGATTGCCTTCGAACTTGGCGTACTTCTTCCGCACCTCGCGGAAGTAAGCCGCAATCTCTTCAAGCAGCTCCAGATTGAGGCCGGTGTCGCGTTCGGAGCCCTGGAAGATCGCCACCACCGATTCGGTCGGCGAATGGCCATAGGTCATCGACAGCGAAGAAATCGCGGTGTCGACGTTGTCGATACCGGCTTCCACCGCCTTGAGAATCGCCGCAGTCGACAGCCCGGCAGTCGCGTGGCACTGCATGTGAATCGGGATCGACAGGCTGGCCTTGAGGCGCGTCACCAACTCGAAGGCGGTGTACGGGTTGAGGATGCCGGCCATGTCCTTGATCGCCACGGAATCGGCGCCCATGTCCTCGACCTGCTTGGCCAGATCGACCCACATCTCCAGGGAATGCACCGGACTGGTGGTGTAGGAAATCGTGCCCTGGGCGTGCTTGCCCTGTTTTTTCACTGCTTTCAGCGCGGTATCCAGGTTACGCGGGTCGTTCATCGCGTCGAACACGCGGAACACGTCGACACCATTGATGGCTGCGCGCTCGACGAACTTCTCCACCACGTCATCGGCATAGTGCCGATAGCCCAGCAGATTCTGCCCGCGCAGGAGCATCTGCTGACGGGTATTGGGCATGGCTTTCTTCAGCGCGCGAATGCGCTCCCAGGGATCTTCGCCGAGGTAACGAATGCATGCATCGAAGGTCGCGCCACCCCAGGACTCGACCGACCAGAACCCGACCTGATCGAGCTTGGGCGCGATCGGCAGCATGTCTTCCAGGCGCACTCGGGTGGCCAGTATGGATTGGTGGGCATCGCGCAACACCACATCGGTGATACCGAGCGCTTTCTTCACAACAGTCATACGGAAACTCCTAGCGAACCTGGATCAACCGCGACGGGCGCGGTGCTGATGAATAGCGGACTGGATGGCGGCAAGCACGTCGGGCTCAGGCTCATGCCCGGCGACCTTGACTGGTAACGGCGCGGCAGAAGCACGCACCGGCACCGCTGGCGCGAAACGCTCAAGCAGCCGCGCCATCACCCGAATCGCCAGAATCAGCAAAACCAGGAAGATAAATACTGAGCCCATGCCGAACAGCATGAGCTCGACACCCTCGAGCAGGAGTTGACTGGGGGTCATGGTGACTCCTTATTACCGCGACACGGAGGCCGCATCTTCTTTTAGTTAGAGGAGACGCCCGGATACAGCCGGGCAAAGCGGGCGAACCTTAGCTTGAAACAAGCGTTTGAAGCAAATACATGAAGGCACTTTGCGACATTTTAAGACGAAAAGGCGTCGTAACGCTAAGCTAAACAGTACTGAAAACTATTAATTGTGCAGGCCGCCATCAAAGCAGGAACACCGAAGCCATACCCAGAAAGATAAAGAACCCCCCGCTGTCGGTCACGGCGGTAATCATCACGCTGGCGCCCAGTGCCGGGTCACGCCCCATCCGCACCAGGGTCATCGGGATCAACACCCCCATCAATGCCGCCAGCAGCAAGTTGAGCGTCATCGCCGCAACCATCACCACGCCCAGCGACCAGCTGTCATAGAGCAGATACGCCACCACGCCG
>JBFKAF010000292.1:0-4940 GCA_041621735.1 Pseudomonas sp. | reverse complement strand
GGATCGGGCGACCAGCAATGCCGAGCAGAATACCTTCTTCGAGGCCATGCGTGATTTGCGCTTGAAGCGTAAGAATATCGAACAGGGCTTCCTGCGTAACGTCTCGGCGTCCTTCGCCACCCTCAATCAATATGAGATCGGTAAGGCGCGGCCGCTGGATGGACTGTCGTTCGACAGCTTGTCGCTGGTGCAGAACGACGAGCTGGAAGAGTCCGTGGCGATTGAGATCATGGTCGCCAAGGTGATGAACCGCGCCAGCATGGCCTTGGGGCATCTGACCACGCGATTGAATGCCATGGTCAGCAAGAAGCTCGATGACAAGTCCAATCCCCTGGGGCCGGCCGCGCTCTGTGAGCAGTTCCTGGAGGCGTGCAGCAACCTGGGGGTGGAGATAAGGGTCAAGCTGATCATCCTCAAACTATTTGAAAAATATGTACTGGCCGACCTCGATCAGCTGTACGCCGAGGCCAATCAGGCGCTGACCGCCGCCGGCGTGCTGCCGGAGTTGAAGTCGACGCCGCTACCGCGTAACCCCGGACGTGCCGCTGCCCCGGCGCGAGCCGCTGGCACGGAGTCGCCGTCGCAACTGGATGCTGACGGGCATATGGACGAGGGCGTGCAGGAAGTCTTCGGCGCCCTGCAGGCGTTGCTCTCGCAGGCGCGCGGCAGCCTTGTGCCGCGCCGCAGTGCACCGTCGGCCGATGCACGACCGATCTCCAGTGGCGATCTACTGCGCCTGCTCTCGCATATGCAACAGCGTGCTCCCGTCCAGCCGAACGATGAGTTCGACCTGCGCGAACAGCTTGAGCAGCTGCTCAGTCGCGCCAGCGCCAAGAGCGGCAAGGCGCGGGTGGTGGGCGAGGTGGATGAGGACGTGATCAATCTGGTGTCGATGCTGTTCGAGTTCATCCTCGATGACCGCAGCCTGCCGGATTCGCTGAAAGCCTTGATCGGACGCTTGCAGATCCCGATGCTCAAGGTCGCGGTACTGGACAAGACCTTCTTCAGCCGCGGCAGCCACCCGGCGCGTCGTTTGCTCAATGAAATTGCCTCGGCCGCTCTCGGCTGGGGTGAGCAGGACGATACCCAGCGCGACAGCCTGTATCAGAAGATCGACAGCGTGGTGCAGCGTTTGCTCAATGACTTTGTCGATGATCCGCTGATTTTCTCCGAGCTACTGGCCGAGTTTCTCGCCTTCAGCGGGGACGAGCGACGCCGTAGTGAGCTGCTCGAGCAGCGCACGCGCGATGCCGAGGAGGGCAGCGCCAAGGCCGAGCTGGCCCGGCGTCAGGTCGAGCAGGCATTGAATGAGCGCCTGCTGGGCAAGAAGTTGCCGGAGGTGGTGGTGCGCCTGCTGCAAGACGGCTGGAGCAAGGTGCTGATGCTCAGCTGCTTGAAACACGGTGTGGAGTCGACGCAGTGGCAGGCGGCGCTGGCCACCATGGATGACTTGATCTGGAGCGTGACGCCGCACGATGACCCGCAAGCGCGCGTGCGCTTGCTTGAACTGGTGCCTGGGATGCTCAAGGCGCTGCGCGAAGGCATGGCTGGCGCGGCGTTCGACCCGTTCGTCAGCAGTACCTTCTTCAATCAGTTGGAGGCCTTGCATGTGCAAGCCTTCCAGCGCTTCAAGCGGGACCTGGGTGACGCTGAAAAGCCGGTTGCGAGTGCTACTGAGGCGCAAGCAGCTGCGACCCTGGCTGAGGCAGGGATCGAGGTGCCGCTACTGGAGCTGCCCCCGGCCGAAGAGCCGGAGGCGCCCGCCATGGTTGAGGTGGTCGAAGAAATCATCCTCTTGGCGCCGGGCGAAAGCCGCGAGGCTGAAGTCTGTCTGGCGGATGACGACGAAGCCCTGCTGCGAGTGGACAACCTGCGGGTCGGCAGTTGGGTCGAGTTTCAGGAAGACGAAGAACACAAGTTGCGCTGCAAGCTGGCCGCGCTGATCAAGCCGACCGGCAAGTTTATTTTCGTCAACCGCACCGGCATGAAGGTCCTGGAGAAAACCCGGATGGGCCTGGCCATGGAGTTTCGCCGCAATGCCATCCGCTTGCTCGACGATGCGCTGCTGTTCGACCGCGCCCTGGAGTCGGTGATCGGCAACCTGCGCCGACTCAAGGGCGTCTAAACCGGCTCGCTTTCTCTGGCTCTGGGGGCTACGGCCCTTGGGGCCGCCTAAAGCTTTGCGGCTGAAGCAGAGCGCCGCCGGGACTGCCCTACGGTCGAGAGCAATTCGCGATCCGTAGGGTGGGTTAGCGGCGCCAAGCTCCGAAGGATCAGGCGCCGCGATCATGGCGCGCCGCGTAACCCACCAGGCGATATACCGGGTTGCGCCTATGGTGGGTTACGGAGCATCGGATCTTGCTGGTTCATCGCTATCGGCAACATGCACCTAACCCACCCGATCTGGCTGCTTGAGTAGAGCGCCGTGCGTGAATATCTCCCTACGAGCCTGCAGGCAATCCTTGGCCCAGTTGCTCGGCTACTCTAGAGTGGAGGCTCGTTCAAGGAGCCGCTATGCAACTGGATGTCACCAGTGGTTGGTGTCAAGGCGTTCGCCATTGCCCTTCACCTAACTGCAATGCACGCCCGCAGGGGGAAGTCTCTCTGCTGGTGATCCATAACATCAGTCTGCCGCCGGGTCAGTTTGGCACCGGCAAGGTGCAGCAGTTCTTCCAGAATCGCCTGCCAGCAGACGAGCACCCTTATTTTGCCGAGATTGCGAGCATGCAGGTGTCGGCGCATTTTCTGATCGAGCGCGATGGTGCCATCACCCAGTTCGTCTCCTGTAACGAGCGCGCCTGGCATGCCGGGCAGTCCTGTTTCGCCGGGCGGGAAAACTGCAACGACTTCTCCCTCGGCATCGAATTGGAAGGCACCGATGAGCTGCCGTTCAGCGACGCGCAATACACCGCCCTGGTTGAGTTGGTCGGCGAGTTGCAGGGCGCGTATCCGGCACTCACCCAGGAGCGTATCTGTGGGCACAGTGATATAGCCCCGACGCGCAAGACCGATCCCGGTCCGGCGTTCGATTGGCCGCGCTTGCGCACCGCATTGATGACTACAAAGGAGGAGTTATGAGTTTTCTGGTGCTGCTGCTGGTGCTCTGGGTGGAGAAGTTTTCGGCATGGCGCATTGCCATTCAGCAGGACGCTCCCTGGCTGCGCCTGCTGGCCAAGGCCGAGCGGCAAGCGGACTTTATCGAGAGCCCGTGGCTGGTGATTGTGCTGATGGTGGGCCTGCCGCTGCTGGCCCTGGCCCTGGTGCTGGTGCTGCTCGAGCCCCTGGCCTATGGCTGGCTGGCGTTGCCGGTGCATTTGCTGGTGCTGATTTACAGCTTGGGCCGTGGCGACCTGCTGGCGTCGCTCGGGCCGTTCCGCGACAGCTGGCGCCGTGGTGATGGCGAAGCGGCCTACATCGTGGCGCGCCGCGACCTGGCCGTCGAGGCGGAGGAAGAAGGCGCGCTGCTGAAGAGCGTGCAGGGCTATTTGCTGTGGCAGGCCTATCAGGGTCTGTTTGCCGTTATTTTCTGGTATGCGCTGCTGGGGCCTTTGGCTGCCTTGGCGTACCGGTTGCTGGCCCTGATGGCCGAACATGCCGAGCAGGAGATCGTGCGCGAGCGCGCGGTGCAATTGCGGCATGCCTTCGACTGGCTGCCGGTGCGCATGCTGGCGGCGAGTTTTGCGCTGGTCGGCAACTTCGTCGCGGTCAGCCGGGCCTTGCTGCATGAGTTGTTGAGCTGGGATATTTCTGCGGCGCAGCTGGTGATCAATGTCGGCCGTGCCGCCAACGATACGCCCGAGCCGGTGATCGGTGAGGCGGGGGTCAGCAGCCTGGATGGTCTATGGCAGTTGCTGGTGCGCGCCGCGGTGCTCTGGTACACGGTGTTTGCCCTGTGGGCGCTGTTTTTCTAGCAGGCCGTTGAAAAACTACTGCGCTAGGCTACGCAGCGTTGAAATCGGCCTCAAAATGCTCATTTACACCACGTAAACTGCGCTTTTTCGGCCGCTTTCGCCTTGCCTAGCCGTCGCTCGCTACATTTTTCAACGGCCTGCTAGTCCCGTTGCTGGGGGGACCAGCTCGGTCTATGCCGGCATGTGGCTCAGTCCCATAGCCAGGCGGCGCCGCGCACTCCGCTGGAGTCGCCGTGCTTGGCCTGCAGCAGGCGGGTATTGACCTGATCGGAGAACACATAGCGCTGCAGCAGCGGCGGTACTTGGGCATAGAGTGCGGCAATATTCGACAGGCCGCCGCCGAGCACGATGACGTGCGGATCGAGCAGGTTGATCACCGATGCCAGGCCACGGGCCAGCTGATCGCAATACAGCGTAACGGCCTGTTGGGCCGCAGGGTTGCCGGCGTCGGCAGCGGCGACTATGTCGTGGGCGTCCAGCTGCAAGCCGCTGCGTGCGGCCCAGCCGGGGCCCGACAGAAAGGTCTCGATGCAGTCGTCCTGCCCGCAGTAGCAGCGCCGGCTCGGGCCGTCCGCATGGCAGCGCCAGGGCAGCGGGTTGTGCCCCCATTCACCGGCAATCGCATTGGGCCCGGCGAGCAGTCGGCCGTGGATGACCAGACCGCCACCGACGCCGGTGCCGAGAATAACGCCGAAGACACTAGATGCCCCAGCCCCGGCACCATCGCAGGCCTCGGACAGGGCGAGGCAGTCGGCGTCGTTGGCCAGCCGCACTGGACGTTGCAGCAGTTGCTGCAGATCGCCTTGCAGGTCATGGCCGATCAGGCAGGTGGAGTTGGCGTTCTTGATCCGCCCATGATCCGGCGAGCGGTTGCCGGGGATGCCGATACCGACGCTACCGCGCCTGCCCAATTCGCGTTCGGCGTGCTCGATCAGGCCGGCAATACTCGCCAGGGTCTGCCGGTAATCGCCCTGCGGCGTGGCGATGCGTTGGCGCCAGCGTTGTTCGCCGTTGTCCAGGGCGATCAGC
>JBFKAF010000291.1:0-4958 GCA_041621735.1 Pseudomonas sp. | reverse complement strand
GATCACGGGCGCTGCACGCGGCCTCGATAATCCGCTCGACATTGCCGTGCACATCGCCAACGCGCAAATTCAACTGGGCCATCACGACCCGCAGGGTTTGGCTCATAGCCGCCTCCACAAAGAAATCCCACTTGCGACACCCTCCATAGACAGCATCGCCGCATGCCTGCCATTCTCCCGCATCGCCACCCGTGGAAACAACGCACAACTAGGGGTTAACCGCTCGCGGTCTATGCTGAACACACCAACAAGGCCGCCCGGCGCCGGTGCCAAATCGGCATGCACGAGCCGTAGCTGAGCATCTCGGGCCGAGTTTCACGCCGAATGGCCACGCGCAGTAAGATTAAACGGTCGGCCAACGACTGTGCTGGCACGGCTTCCTTGGCTAAACTGCCAGCCTTTAAAGATAAGAGAGCGTTATGGGCCTATTCCGCCTGCTGTTGCTGATCGCCATTGTCACGGCGGCCTTTTGGTGCTGGCGCCGCTTCACTCGCCCCGCACGCCGCCCCAGCGATAAAAAACCAGGGCCGGTGCCCATGGTGCGCTGCGAGCATTGCGGTATCCATGTACCGCGCGAACATGCATTGGTACAGGACCAACACTGGTATTGCAGCCAGGCGCACCTCGAACTAGGCCGCAAGCCCGGTGAGCACTGAAGTCCTAGCCCTCAGCGGGGCGCAAGGCCGACGAATCCTGCGACTCTATCACCTGTACCGCGTGACCATTGGCCTGGTCCTGATCCTGCTGATTTCCAGCGATCTGGATTCACAGCTACTGGATATGGCCCACCCTGCTCTGTTTCGCAATGGCAGCTGGTTTTATCTGGTCCTGAATATCCTGGTGGCCGTGGTGGTGCAACGCCCCCGCCGCCTGTCGCAGGTTTTCAGCCTAGCCCTGGTCGATGTAATTCTACTGGCCGGCCTGTTCTATGCCGCTGGCGGTACCCCTAGCGGGATTGGCAACCTGTTGATCGTCGCAGTAGCCATCGCCAATATCCTCCTGCGCGGTCGCATCGGCCTGCTGATTGCCGCCATCGCCGCCATCAGCATCATTTACCTGACCTTTTACCTCAGCCTCAGCCGCCCCGCAGCGGCCGCGCAGTATGTCCAGGCAGGAGCCCTCGGCGCCTTGTGCTTTGCCGCCGCACTATTCGTCCAAGGGGTAACGCGGCGTCTGCACGTCAGCGAAACCCTGGCCGAGCAACGAGCGGCCGATGTAGCCAACCTCGAAGCCCTGAACTCCTTGATCCTGCAACGGATGCGTACCGGCATCCTGGTACTCGATGGTCAGCACAGGGTTCTGTTGGCCAATCAGGGCGCACTGAACCTGCTCGGCTGTGATGAACTGGCCGGAAAAATCCTCGACCCGCACTGCGCGGAACTGGTCAAGCGTCTGCAGCAATGGCTGCATAACCCGACTTTGCGCCCTGCGAACCTGCAAGCATTCGCCGATGGCCCGGTGTTGCAGCCGAGCTTTATTCCTCTGCAACGGGGCGAGCAGCGGCACATCCTGATCTTCCTCGACGATATTTCGCAGATCGCTCAGCAAGCCCAGCAGCTCAAACTCGCCTCGCTCGGCCGGCTAACCGCAGGCATCGCGCATGAGATCCGTAATCCGCTCGGCGCGATCAGCCATGCCGCGCAACTGCTGCAAGAATCCGAAGACCTGCAAGGCCCGGATCTGCGTCTTGCGCAGATCATCCAAGATCACTCACGCCGGATGAACCTGGTGATCGAAAACGTCTTGCAGTTGTCGCGCCGTCGCCAGGCCGAGCCGCAGTTGCTGGACCTCAGATACTGGCTGCACCGTTTTGCCAGCGAGTTCCGCAGTGCGGCGCCGACAGGACAGAGACTCCACCTGGAAACGCTGGGCGGCACTATTCAAACCCGCATGGACCCCCATCAACTGACCCAGGTGCTGACCAATCTGGTACAAAACGGCATGCGTTACAGCGCACAGAAAAACCAGCAAGGCCAAGTCTGGCTGAGATTATTCAGAGACCTGGACAGCGACTTGCCGGTACTGGAGGTACTCGACGATGGTCCCGGCGTGCCGCACGAGCAGCTACACCACCTCTTCGAGCCGTTCTACACCACGGAAAACAAAGGCACCGGCCTGGGCCTGTATATTTCCCGCGAGCTGTGTGAAAGCAACCAGGCGCGACTCGACTATAAACCCCGTGAGAGTGGTGGTAGTTGCTTCCGCATCACCTTCGCCCATTCACGCAAACTGAGCTGACCATGACCCGCCAGAGAGCCCTGATCGTCGACGACGAACCCGATATCCGTGAACTCCTGGAAATCACCCTGGGGCGGATGAAGCTCGATACCCGCAGCGCGCGCAACGTCAAGGAGGCCCACGAATGGCTGGCCAAAGAGCCGTTCGACCTGTGCCTGACCGATATGCGCTTGCCCGACGGCAGCGGCCTGGAACTGGTGCAGCATATCCAGCAACGCCACCCACAGGTACCGGTGGCGATGATCACG
Source organism: Pseudomonas sp. (assembly GCA_041621735.1). Classification (GTDB taxonomy): domain Bacteria; phylum Pseudomonadota; class Gammaproteobacteria; order Pseudomonadales; family Pseudomonadaceae; genus Aquipseudomonas. The sequence goes on along the minus strand of JBFKAF010000291.1, from coordinate 2,472 downwards.
GCTTACGGCAGCCTGGAAACCGCGATAAACGCACTCAAGGCCGGAGCGTTCGACTTTCTGACCAAACCTGTCGATCTCGCGCGCCTGCGTGAACTGGTCGCCACGGCTCTGCGCCTGCGCTCGGCCGAGGATAAAGACCTGTCGGTGGACAGCCGCCTGATCGGTGACTCGCCCCCCATGCGGGCACTACGCAAACAAATCCTGAAACTCGCCCGCAGTCAGGCACCGGTGTATATCAGTGGCGAGTCAGGCAGCGGTAAGGAATTGGTCGCGCGCCTAATCCACGAGCAAGGTCCACGCAGCGAGCAGTCGTTTGTGCCGGTCAACTGTGGCGCTATCCCCTCTGAATTGATGGAGAGCGAGTTTTTCGGTCACAAGAAAGGCAGCTTCACCGGCGCCATCGAGGACAAACAGGGTCTGTTCCAGGCCGCCAATGGGGGCACCCTGTTTCTCGATGAGGTCGCCGACCTGCCCTTGCCGATGCAGGTCAAACTATTGCGCGCGATCCAGGAGAAGGCCGTACGCACCGTGGGTGGGCAACAAGAAGTCGTGGTCGATGTGCGCATCCTCTGCGCCACTCATAAAGACTTGGCGGCCGAGGTTGCTGCCGGACGTTTCCGCCAGGACCTGTATTACCGCCTGAACGTCATCGAACTCTGTGTCCCGTCGCTGCGCGAGCGCCGCGAAGACATCGCCCTCCTCGCCGAGACGATGCTCAAGCGCCTGGCCGAAGGCACTGGCTCAAGTCCCGCCAGACTCGACGCCGATGCGTTGGAGAAACTCAAGTGCTACCGCTTCCCCGGCAACGTTCGCGAACTGGAGAACATGCTTGAGCGTGCCTACACCCTTTGTGAAGACGACCAGATTAACGCCAGTGACTTGCGCCTGGCGGAGGCCTGCGCGCCCACCGAAAACGGCGAAGCCAGCCTCGCGCAAATCGACAACATGGAAGACTACCTGGAAGACATCGAGCGCAAGCTAATCATGCAGGCCCTCGAAGAGACCCGCTGGAACCGCACTGCTGCGGCTCAGCGCCTGGGTCTGACTTTCCGCTCGATGCGTTACCGCTTGAAGAAACTGGGGATCGATTAACCGTCGCGCCCTCACACCCATATGTGAGGGCGAGCAACGCACGCTTTAAGCCAGCCGCCCCTCGGGTGCATAAGGTGCCGGCTCGATAATAGGTGGTCGCCCCAGCATCAGATCCGCTAACAGCTGGCAGGATGCCGGCGCCAAGACCAGGCCATTGCGATAGTGCCCGCAATTCAACCAGAGCCCCTCAAATCCAGGAACAGCTCCGATAAAGGGGATGCCCTCCGGTGAGCCTGGGCGCAGACCTGCCCAATGCCCAACAGGCTCAGCCTCGGCCAAGGCCGGGAGCAAGTCCACCGCAGACGCTTTAAGGCTTTCCAAGGCATTCGCCGTGGGTACCTTGTCGAACCCTGCATGCTCCAGAGTACTGCCGATCAGAACATGTCCGTCGCGTCGTGGAATGGCATAGCGCCCCTTAGCCAGCACCATGCTGGGCAAAAAATCCTCGGCGCACTTATACAGAATCATCTGCCCTTTGACGGGCTCGACCGGCAAGGTTATGCCTAAGCTGGCTAACAACTCTCCACTCCAGGCGCCGGCTGCCACGACAACCCGATCAGCACGCAGATCCCCTGCTGCAGCGTGCACCCCACGAATGCGTCCGCCCTCGTGGATGAATCCTCGCACCGCACATTGTTCGTACACTGTCACCTTTGACATATTCAACAGCGCCGCACGTAATGCCTTGACCAGTCGCGGGTTACGCACATTGGCGACATCCGGCATATGCACCGCTCTAGAGTAACCGCCACCTAACGCAGGTACGGCCTGATGCACCGCCTCTATGGGCACAGTCAGTAACGAGCGCTGCTCACGCTCCGCCCAAGCCAGAGCCGCTGCCTCGTCCTCGAGGTCCAACCAATACAGCCCGGTGACATACACCTCTGGATCGATTCCCGTATCACCCAATAGCCGTGCTGCCAATCGTGGATAGAAATCCTGTGACCAATGCGCGAGGGCAGTCACTGCGGGGCTGTAGCGCCAGGGGTAGAGCGGGGAAACGATGCCACCACCGGCCCAGGAGGACTCTCCACCCACCCCCCCTTGATCCAGCAGACACACTTCCGCTCCGGCCTCGGCCAGCAAGCACGCAGACAACAAACCGATGGCGCCACCGCCAACTACCAGGATCCGCATGCACACTCCAAATCAGGTCGTATAGATGGGCTGTTATACGTCATCGGCGCAGCAGACCTCTACCCAGGTATTGGCAAAGCTCAGCGATGGCAAGCAATCCGCCCTACCGAGGCTCTCTGAGTATTTCCGCGCCCAAAGACAAACCCCCAACCGGCGCGAGCCGATTGGGGGTTTGGTGTTAGGCGCTTGACGATGACCTACTCTCACATGGGGAAACCCCACACTACCATCGGCGATGCATCG
>JBFKAF010000290.1:0-4965 GCA_041621735.1 Pseudomonas sp. | reverse complement strand
TTATCGCATCGCCGTGCAGGTCTGGTGGCCGCAGGCGCCACGGGCGACCCTGGTGTTGCTGCACGGCTATTACGATCACAGCGGTCTGTACCGCCATGTGGTCGAGTGGGCGCTGGGTCTGGGATTTGTCGTGCTGACCTTCGATTTGCCGGGGCATGGCCTGTCCAGCGGCGCGCGTGCCAGCATCGGTGATTTCGCCGAATACCAGGCCGTGCTGCACGGCGCGCTCGAGCAGGCGGCGGCGCTGGAGCTGCCGCAGCCCTGGCACCTGTGCGGGCAAAGCACCGGCGGCGCGATCCTCCTCGATTACCTGCTGACCGGCGAGCCGCGCCCCGAGGTGGGCGAAAGCATCTTGCTGGCGCCCCTGGTGCGGCCGCGCGCCTGGGGTTGGTCGCAACTCAGCTACCGTCTGCTCAAGCCCTTCGTCTCGCAGATCCCCCGGCGTTTCAGCGACAACTCCCATGACGCCGACTTTCTCGACTTCGTCCAGCATCGCGACCCGCTGCAGCCGCGCAGCCTGCCAACCGCCTGGGTTGGCGCCTTGAGTCGCTGGGTGCCGCGTATCGAAGGCGCGCCACGCAGTGCCCGCAGCCCCTTGATCATCCAGGGCGAGGCGGACATGACGGTGGATTGGCGACACAACCTGGCGGTGCTGCAGGACAAGTTCGCCGCGCCGGAGATTTTCCGTTTACCTGAGGCGTTGCATCACCTGGCCAATGAAGCGCCGGCCTTGCGCCAGCGCTATTTCGAGTTCCTCAGCCAGCGGCTGGCCTGAGCGCCTAGCTGCTGTTCAAATCCCCTGAGGCGCTGGCGCCAGGCTGGAGGTGCTCTGGCCCACGGCCAGGCCGGCGCGTACCGCCGCCAGGGCGGCCTGGTAATAGGCCTGGCCTTCTGCGGACTGGGCGAAATTGACGAACTCATCCAGCTCAGGGTCGGACAGTTCGCGGTAGACGTGCAGCAGGGTGTTGTCCAGATCCTCGCCGATCTGCTCCATCAGGCGTTGCCGTTGGCTGTTCAGCAGGGTCTGCGCGGCGTCGCCGCCGAGCAGGCCGGGGATCATCTGGCTGAGGCTGTCGGCGGCGACACCGGCCAGGGCCAGGCTGACTTCGGCGCCCGCTTCCTTGGCCGGTAGCGCCTGGGCCAGGTGGCGGATCAGCAGGCGGCGGGTAGCGCTGGCTGCAACGCGCGGCAGGCCACTGGCATGCTGTTGCAGTTGCTCGCGGCGGGTGGCGAGCAGTTCGGCGGCGACCACCTTGCGTCCCAGCGGCGACTGAAAGAAGTGCAGCGCGGGGGCCGGGTCGGCGAGGTTATCCCGCAGGCTGCGCTGGGCGCGCTGATCCATCGCCCGTGGCTCGAAGCGCAGGTTGCTGTTATCCAGCAGCGCCTGATAGACCGCCGGTGGCAGGCTGCTGCGATAGCGCTGTTGCGCGGCGCTCAAGGCGTCGTTGAACTGCACCCGTTGCTGCGGCCAGCCGGCCGCCTGATACAGCTGAAGATGGCCGTCAGCCAGACTGGGCAAACTGAGCAACAATAGAAAAACAACACATAAGGCGCGCATAAAGACTCCTGTCTGGCGGGCGACTATTTTCAATGGCCAGTGAGTGCTTGTCGAGGCGCACTCAGCACTGCTGATAGAATCGCCAACATGCCTATAGATACCCATACACCGCTGTTAGCGCGCATCGTCGACGACCTGGCCGAACACGGCTGGTCGTTGCAACCACTGTTCGCCCCACAGACTCTGACCGCCAAACTGGCCGAGGAGTGCCGCGCGCGCGCGGCGCAAGGTGAACTGACGCCGGCCAGTATCGGTCGCGGCGTTGCCCAGGCGGTGATTGAAGGGGTGCGCGGTGATCGCATCGACTGGCTGGAGCCCGGCCAGTCCGTGGCCTGCGATCAGTACATGGCGCAGCTGGACGAGTTGCGTCAGGCCCTCAATTTCGGCTTGTATCTGGGCCTGGAAGACTACGAAAGCCATTTCGCCCTGTATCCGCCGGGGGCTTTCTATCTGAAGCACCTCGATCGCTTCCGCGACGACGACCGCCGGGCTGTGTCGGTGGTGCTCTACCTCAACCCGGACTGGCGTCCCGAGCACGGCGGTGCCCTGCGCATGTACCTGAAAAACGGTGAGGTGCGTGACGTCAGTCCAGTGGCGGGTACGCTGGTGGTGTTTCTCTCGGCCGAGATGCCGCACGAAGTGCTGCCGACCACCCGTGATCGCCTGTCGTTGACCGGCTGGTTCCGTCGGCGCGGCGACAATCCCTTGTTAAGCACGACCTGAACCGGAGGAACCGTGCAGAAAATTCTGGTTAGCCGCTGCCTGTTGGGCCATCGCGTGCGTTACGACGGCGGTGCCCACGGTCCCTTCGACCTGCTCGAGCGCTGGCAGGCCGAAGGGCGGGTGGTTGCCCTGTGCCCGGAAGTCGCCGGCGGCTTGCCGACCCCGCGAGCAGCGGCGGAAATTCCCGCTGGCCAGGGTGCGCAGGTGCTCGATGGTTTGGCGGCGGTGATGACGGTGGACGGTGAGGATGTCAGTGTGGCGTTTCTCGCCGGTGCCGAGCAGGCGCTGGCGCTGGTCGAGCGGCACGGCATTCGTCTGGCGCTGCTCAAGGCGCGCAGCCCCTCGTGCGGCAATCGCGAAAATTACGATGGCAGCTTCAGCGGGGTGAGAGTCGCCGGTGAGGGTGTGACCGCGGCCTTGCTGCGTCGCGCCGGGGTGCGGGTGTTCAATGAAGACGAGCTGGCCGCTGCCGAGGCGGCGTTGCGCGAGTTGGAGGCGCAGTAGGGGGTAGGCGCATGCGCGGGGTGAGGCGGCGCTGAACGTGGCGTCGTCAGCGGCTACCGGTCAATGTGTCGCTAAGCCAACCCAGGCTCAGGGCGGACATAAAAAAGGGAGGCCGAAGCCTCCCTTTTTCGTTGCAGCGGCGGCTTAGAACAGCACGCGGCTACGGATGGTGCCTTTGACGTGCTGCAGCTTCTCCAGGGCCAGGTCGGAGTAGTCGGCGTCGACGTCGATCACCACATAGCCGACCTTGTCGTTGGTCTGCAGGAACTGGCCGGAGATGTTGATGCCGTTTTCCGCGAACACCTGGTTGATCTCGCTCATCACACCGGGGATGTTGGCGTGGATGTGCAGCAGACGGTGCTTGCCCGAGTGCGACGGCAGGGCCACTTCGGGGAAGTTGACCGAGGATACCGAGGTACCGTTGTCGCTGTACTTGACCAGCTTCTCCGCCACTTCCAGGCCTATATTGGCCTGCGCCTCGGCGGTGGAACCACCGATGTGCGGGGTGAGGATGACGTTGTCCAGGCCGCGCAGCGGGCTCTGGAACTCTTCGTCGTTGGAGCGTGGCTCGACCGGGAACACGTCGATGGCCGCGCCGATCAGGTGCTTGTCCTTGATCGCGGCGGCCAGGGCATCCAGCTCGACCACGCTGCCGCGGGCGGCGTTGATCAGGATGCTGCCCTTCTTCATCGCGCGGATTTCTTTCTCACCGATCATCCACTTGGTGCTCGGCAGTTCCGGCACGTGCAGCGAGACGATGTCGGCCATGCCGAGCAGTTCAGTCAGGCTGGTGATCTGAGTGGCGTTGCCCAGCGGCAGTTTGGTCAGCGGGTCGAAGAACAGCACCTGCATGCCCAGGCTTTCCGCGAGTACCGAGAGCTGGGTGCCGATCGAACCGTAGCCGACGATGCCGAGCTTCTTGCCGCGGATCTCGAAGGAGTTGGCCGCGCTCTTGATCCAGCCGCCGCGGTGGCAGGAGGCATTCTTCTCGGGGATGCCACGCAACAGCAGGATCGCCTCGGCGAGCACCAGCTCGGCGACTGAGCGGGTATTCGAGTACGGCGCGTTGAACACCGCGATACCGCGCTCGCGGGCGGCGTCCAGGTCGACCTGGTTGGTGCCGATGCAGAAGCAACCCACCGCGACCAGTTTATTGGCGCCGTCGAAGAGGTCTGCGGTCAGCTGGGTGCGCGAGCGGATGCCGATGAAGTGGGCGTCGGCGATCTTTTCCTTCAGCTCGGCTTCCGGCAGCGAGCCAGTGTGGTACTCGATGTTGCTGTAACCGGCGGCCTTCAGGGTGTCCACGGCATTCTGGTGGACGCCTTCGAGGAGAAGGAACTTGATCTTGCTCTTGTCGAGGGAGGTCTTGCTCATCGGAGTACCTGTAGTCCCACAAAATAGTGTCAGGGAAAGCGTCAGCGGCGATGCTGAGCGGGCCCCGCAAGTCGGCATGTAGGGCTCGATTCGCGGGGGGCATATGCTAGCATGATCTCCTTTTTCCATGCTTGGTTGCGACCTGAATGGTTCTCAGGGCGACCATGAATCGTTTGAGAGTTCTCTTGATGACCACTACTGCCCTGATCGACGAACTAAAGACCCTGGTTGAGCCCGGCAAGGTGCTCACCGACGCCGATTCGCTCAACGCCTACGGCAAGGATTGGACCAAGCATTTCGCGCCGGCGCCGCTGGCCATCGCCTTCCCCAAGAGTGTCGAGCAGGTGCAGGCAATCGTCCGTTGGGCCAATCAGCACAAGGTGGCGCTGGTGCCGTCTGGCGGGCGTACCGGGTTGTCCGCCGCGGCGGTGGCGGCTAACGGCGAAGTGGTAGTCGCCTTCGACTATATGAACCAGATTCTCGGCTTCAACGCCTTCGACCGCACCGTGGTCTGTCAGCCGGGCGTGATTACCCAGCAGTTGCAGGGTTTCGCCGAAGAGCAGGGGCTGTATTACCCGGTGGATTTTGCCTCGGCCGGCTCCAGCCAGATTGGCGGCAACATCGGCACCAATGCCGGCGGAATCAAGGTGATTCGCTACGGTATGACCCGCAACTGGGTGGCCGGGCTGAAGGTGGTCACCGGCACGGGCGAGTTGCTGGAGCTGAACAAGGACCTGATCAAGAACGCCACCGGCTATGACCTGCGCCAGCTGTTCATCGGCGCCGAAGGCACCCTGGGCTTCGTG
>JBFKAF010000289.1:0-4971 GCA_041621735.1 Pseudomonas sp. | reverse complement strand
TTAAGGGTTAAGGCGTGATTCTGAATTTCAGATGTACAGAAACCCAGGCTCTGTTTGAAACGGGTGATTCGCGACGATGGAAAAACATCCTGAATGTCGCAACTAGAAAGCTAGCCATGCTGCATGCTGCTGTTGAGCTTCGAGACTTGAGATCCCCGCCGGGTAACAGGCTTGAGGCATTGCACGGTAACCGGGCTGGTCAGTACAGCATCAGGATCAATGGTCAGTTTCGCATCTGCTTTGAGTGGACGGATGCAGGACCGACAAACGTTGAAATCGTCGATTACCACTGAGGAGGTCGCACCATGGCAATTAACGGAATGCGCCCCATCCATCCGGGCGAGATTCTGCGCGAAGAGTTCCTGGAGCCGTTGGACATTTCGCCGGCTGCACTTGCGCGTTCACTGCACGTATCTGCGCCAACGGTTAATGAGATCGTGCGTGAGCGGCGGGGTGTTACTGCAGATATGGCTATTCGCCTTGGGCGCTACTTCGATACGTCGGCACAGTTCTGGATGAACCTGCAGACTGAGTACGCCTTGGCGACAACCTACGCTGAGGCTGGTGAGGCGATTGAACACGATATAGAGCCGCTGAGAGCAGTTGGCTAGTCAGTCAGGAGAGAAGCATGGCTACAGGGGATGTAGAGGTAAGGAATTGGTTATCAGGTCTTAGGGCGTTTCTAGTTGGTCATTACGGCTCTTTGCTTCCAGCGCAGAAAGCCTATGTAAACGCTCTTCTATGGTGCGGATTCCACGCCATCCGGCCACCCAGTCCACGCTTATCCGGCCGGGCATTCCACGCACATCTGGCCATCTGTTCCACGACCATTCGGACAGGCAGTCGGAGCGCAGCGACGCAGGGATGGCATTGTTATTCCGAGGTGCCCGGCGTCGTCAATTTCTTCGCCCGTTTACGCATCGATTCGCCCTTGAGGTTGATCCGGTAAGCGTTGTGCACCAGGCGGTCGAGGATGGCGTCGGCCAGGGTCGGATCGCCGATCAGTTCGTGCCAGTTGTCCACCGGCATCTGGCTGGTGACCAGGGTCGAGCGCTGGCCGTAGCGATCATCCAGTAGCTCCAGCATGTCGCGACGCTGTTCGGCGGTGAACGGGGCCAGACCCCAGTCATCGAGGATCAGCAGGTCGGTCTTGGCGTAGCTGCTCATCAGCTTGGCGAAGCGCCCGTCGCCGTGGGCCAGGCCCAACTCCTCCAGTAGGCGCGGCAAGCGCAGGTAACGCACGCTGTAGCCATCTCGGCAGGCTTGGTGGGCCAGGGCGCAGGCCAGCCAGGTCTTACCGACGCCGGTCGGGCCGCCGATGATCAGGTTGAGGCCGTCGCGTAGCCACTGGCCGCCGCTCAGTTGGAGGATCAGCGCCTTATCCAGTCCGCGCGGGCTGCGGTAGTCGATGTCTTCGAGGCAGGCGTTGTGCTTGAGCCTGGCCTGGCGCAGGCGGCTACTCAGGCGCTTGTCATCGCGTTCGGTCAGCTCGCGGTCGACCAGCAGGCCGAGGCGTTCCTCGAAACTCAGGCTGTCGATGTCCGGGGTTTTCAGTTGCTCAGCGAGGGCTTTGAGCATGCCGTGCAGGCGCAGGATTTGCAGCTTGTCCAGGGTCGGATGGGGCAGCATGGTGGGATTCCTTGTGTTCAGTGGTAGTAGCCGGGGCCGCGCAGGTTGGCATGGTCGTCCGGCAGCAGGGGCAGGTGCTGCTGGGCCAGCGGCAGGTTTTCCAGCCCCTGGCGCAGGATCGATTCGAGGCTCTTGTAACTGCACGCGCCGAGGCTGAGGGCGCGACGGCAGGCCAACTCCAAGCGCACTTCGCCATGGGTCTTGCCCAGGCGCAGGATGCCCAGGCAGGCCCGGTAACCTTGGGTTGGGTGGATGCGTCGTTCGAGGATGTGGCCGATCACGCCGGCGGTGTTCGGCCCGGTTTGCTCGGCCCAGCGGATCAGCCGTTGCGGCGTCCATTCGGCATGCTCGCGATGGCTCTTGGGCATGTGCTCGGTCAGCGTGCTGTGTCGGCCCTTGTGCAGCGAGCGCAGGTGGCTGGCCACCCGCTGATTGGCGTGGAAGCACTCCACCGTGCGGGCCGTCAGGCGCACCTCCAGCTGCTTCTTCACCAACTGGTAGGGCACCGAGTAGTAATGCCCGTCGACCTCGACGTGGTAGTCGATGTGCACCCGCGCCTTCTTCCACTCGGCGTATACGTAGGGTTGCTCCGGCAGTGGCCGCAGCGCCGGACGATCCAGGCTGTCGAAGGTCGTCTGGCGCGAGCCGGGCAGCTTCTTGAATGGGCGTTGGTTGAGTCTGGCCAGCAACGCCGCGATGGCTGTGTTGAGTTCGTCCAGGGAGAAGAACTGGCGGTTGCGCAGGGCCGCGAGGATCCAGCGCTCGACCACCTGCACGCCGACCTCTGCCTTGGCTTTATCGCGCGGCTTACGGGCCCGAGCCGGCACCACTGCAACACCGTAGTGCTCGGCGAGGTCGCGGTAGCTGGGGTTGATGTCCGGCTCGTAGCGGTGGCTCTTGCTCACCGCGCTGCGCAGGTTGTCCGGCACCACGATTTCCGGCACCCCGACGAGGAAGGCGAAGCAGCGAGCATGGGAGCCCAGCCAGTCGGGCAACTGCTGCGACCAGGTGGCTTCGGCGAAGGTGTAGCTGGAGGCCCCGAGTACCGCGACGAACACCTGCGCCTGGCGGATCTCGCCGCTGTGACGGTCGATCACCGGTACCGTCTGCCCGGCGTAATCGACAAACAGCTTCTCGCCGACGCGGTGCTCCTGGCGCATTACCACGTCCAGTTTGCCCTGCCAGGCCCGGTAGTGTTCGCAGAACCAGCTGTACTGAAAGCCCTGCGGCTGGCTCAGGCGGTACTCCTGCCAGAGCAGCGCCAGGGTCACGCCGGGGCGGCGTAGCTCGGCATGCACCGATGCCCAGTTGGGCAGTGGGCGTTGCTCGCTGGGCACCGCAGGGGGCGGTGGGAACAGCTGCTGCTCCAGCTCAGCATCGGACAACGAGCAGGGCCAACTGAGGCCGCTGGCGGCAAAGCGACAGAGGTAATCACCGACGGTGACACGACCGATCTGCACGCTGACCGCAATCTGACGAGCCGATAGTCCGACCTCGAACTTGAGACGTAGTACTTCGCGAATCTTACGCATGGATAAACGCTCCACGACGACCTCTGTGCTTCGAAAAAGAGGTCGATGGTAGTGAATAAATCCTGCGTGGCTGCCTACCTGGGCGGGTGGCCGGATGGCCGTGGACTCAGTGGCCGGATGCGCGTGGAACGGGTGGCCGGATCACCGTGGAATCGGTGGCCAGATGCTCATGGAATGGGTGGCCGGATGGCCGTGGAATCCGCATCTATGGCATCTACCTGTCAATTGGCCTGGGCTCGCTATCGCCAGTCACGTCTAAAAGACGCCTCACCCAGCACGGTTAATCACGAACAGCGCTACTTGTCCTCGGTGTTCTCCGAGCTGATCCGCTTGGGTGCTTGGTCCGGTAAAAATCCGCTCGCTAACGTCCGGCAGATCAAGACTGACCAGACCGAACTGTCATTTTTGAGCCTGGAGCAGATAGGCCAATTGCTCGAGGAGTGCCGTAAGTCCACGAACAACCATACCTATCCGGTTGCCTTGGTCTGCTTGGCGACGGGTGCACGATGGGATGAAGCCGAAAACCTGACGCGGGGAGCGATCTTCGGGGGTAAGGCGCATTTTCACCGGACGAAGAATCGTCAGTCACGGTCGGTGCCGATCCCGAAGGAAGTTGAAGGCGCTGTATTCAAGGTGGCCATGCCTGGAAGTGGGCGGTTGTTCATGTCCTGCCGGTCGGCATTTCGTAGCGCCTATGAACGCTGCGGTTTCCAGACGCCTGGGCAGCTCACCCACATCCTGCGGCATACCTTTGCCAGTCACTACATGATGGGCGGTGGTGACATCCTCAGCTTGCAACGAATCCTCGGGCATTCCTCGATCTCCATGACAATGCGTTACGCGCACCTGTCTCCGGATCATCTGGAGTCAGCTTTGAGGCTGTCGCCCCTTGCGCAGTGCGGATATACTCCTGAGTGATGTCAATGCAATCAATGATTTCACTTGGAGGGCATATGGCCAGTATCACTATTCGCAACTTAGACGACGACCTCAAGGCTCAGCTGCGTGTGGTTGCCGCAAGCCATGGCCGCTCGATGGAAGAAGAGGCCAGGGTCATTATTCGCCAAGCGCTATTTAAGTCAGAAAAAAGCGGTGGCTTGGGCAGTCGCATCCATGCTCGGTTCGCTGCGGTTGGTGGGGCCGATCTTGATGTGCCTGCACGCAAGGATAAAGCCCGTGCTGCGAGCTTTGACGAATGATCCTGCTCGACACCAACGTGCTTTCCGAGTTGATGCGGGCGAAGCCAGCTCCTGAGGTCTTGGCGTGGGTCGATGCCCAGTCTTCCAGCGAACTGTTCATCAGCGCTATCACGGTTGCCGAAATTCTCTACGGCATCGCCCGTATGCCTGACGGTAAGCGCAAACAGGGCTTGCTAGAGCTAGCGACGCTAATGTTTGAAGAGGATTTTGCCGGTCGCGTTCTTCCGTTTGATACAGACGCGGCTGTTCACTATGCAGGCTTAGCCGCTGAGAGTGAGGCGAAAGGGAAGGTTGTGGATATGGCCGATGGGCAGATCGCTGCCATTGCAGCTTTGCATGATGCGCGAGTCGCTACGCGCAATGTTCGCCACTTCGACTACCTGGGCGTTCCTGTGATCAATCCTTGGGAGGCTTGAGGTGGTCAATCGGGCTGTAGGCATTCCGTAGTCACTTGGTAGTCACTTCGGAAAACAAAAAAGGGCTTAGCTTTCGCTAAACCCTTGTTTTGTTTGGTGGCTACGCAGGGACTTGAACCCCGGACCCCAGCATTATGAATGCTATGCTCTAACCAGCTGAGCTACGTAGCCGAGTGGCGCGCATTATTCGCGTAT
>JBFKAF010000288.1:0-4977 GCA_041621735.1 Pseudomonas sp. | reverse complement strand
GTGACCCGCAGACTCTGGCCCACCACCGGCAGGCCGCCAGGGCCGAGGATATCCTCGAAGAAGCCGTCGCCGGGTATCAGTTCCACCTGCCAGTAGTAGCTGACCCGGCCGGTGACCGCCCCGGTCGGGTTGGTGCCGCTGACATTGTCGCCGTCGGTCACATTGGCGAGCGAGGCGACCAGGGTCTGGCCAACCTGCGCCGTGCCGATGAGTTGTACCTGGCCCTGTGGCGCGGTGTTACCCCCCAGGGTCGCGCCCGGGGTTTGCTGCACCAACACACCATTGACGTTGACATAGGCCACATCATTGAACTGCAGGCGCTCGATATGGGTGAGGCGGTCGACGCCATCACCGTCGACGAAGGTATCAGTCACCGTAATGATGTCGTCGTTGATATTGCCGGGCGTGCCGTTGTTGTTGAGGTTAATGATGTAGTCGGCGAAGTTGCCGGTGAACATGGCCGTGTCGAAGCCACCGGTAGCAGTCAGCAGCTCACGCACTATGACCAGCTGCCCAGGGTTATAGGTGCCATTGAGCATCAGCGGCACCATCGGTTGCATGCTGCTGAAGCTGGCGATTTCGGGTCCGCTGCCGTCGATATTGGCGCGCACGCTGATGCGCACGTTGAGCCACATGTCGCCGTCGATCAGGTCATCGCCACCACGGCCCTCGATGATGTCACTGCCGGCGCCACCGAGAATGATGTTACCGGCGCCGAAGGCATCGTCGGCAGTGCCGACAATGCCGTCATCGCCGGCAGCCGCAGCGCCGAGGAAGGCCCGCAGACCGGTGATATTGTCGATGTGCTCATTGGTCAGCACGCTGCCGTATGCGCCCGCAGCGGCAATCTCGGTCACATCTGCATGGTCACCACGCAACTGGTCGGCAAAGGCCGAACCGGACAAGCCTTCCATCTGCGCATATTTGGTGGTGATTGCTGCAATCGAAGGAGACAGCGGCGTCTCGTTGAAGGCATTGGCGAGGAAGTCCACGCTGACGCCGAACTTGCTGTCCTTGAAGGTAGCCCAGTCATAACCAGACATGCCCTTCATCTTGTCCGGGCCACTGCTGCCGACCATGATGTCGTCGCCACCTTCGCCGATCATCTCGTCGAAGCCACCATCGCCGAGGAACACGTCGTGGCCGATGACCGCGTCATCACCGAACGGGCTGAAGTTATCGCCCGGCGCACCGTCCTGAGTGCCGATCTCGATCCAGTCGTCGCCCTCGTTACCGGCGGTTTGCACGTTCATCTTGCTGCCGAGAATGAAGTCATTGCCCTCACCGGCAATGGTCTCGGAGAAGTCCTCACCGGTGACGATGAAGTCGTTACCCTTGCCGCCGATGATCAGGTTCTCACCCTGGCCGCCGTGGATCACGTCGTTGCCGTCTCCACCCTTGAGCACGTCATCGCCACCCATGTCGGTGATGATGTCGTCGCCGGCACCACCCTGGATCTCATCGTTGCCGTGGCCACCTTCCAGGCGGTCATTGCCTTCATCGCCATAGAGGGTGTCGTCACCGATGCTGCTGATGAGGATGTCGTCGCCGGCGGTGCCGCCGAGCACCACATGCTCATCGCCGCTGTAGTGCAGGTAGCTGCCACCGGAGCCGTCTGGGTTATCGCGGTTCACCAGCGGCATCAGCGGGTCGCCGCTGACCGGATCAAGGTTGCCCAGTCCCTCATTGAACTGCAGCGCCTGGTTGGCTTCCAGAATCAAGCCCGGGGTCAGGAAGACCACACCCGGCAGGCGTGTTATATCGGTGTTGTTCATGATCAGTTCGGCGAAGGAGTTTTGCTCCAGTTCACCGACGAAATTCAATCCGGCCAGACGGTGCAGGTAGTAGAAGCGGTCGCCGTCCTGCAGCGCTTCGAGCTGAGTCTCGAAGACGAAGTTGAAGGTCGAGCCAAGCATACCGCCGAACGGCATTTTCGCCTCGGCCAGGCCACCAATCCAGAAATCTACAGCGTCCAGACCAGTGGTAGTGACGCCGCCAGCGCCACTGGCCCAGGCCCCGGTGCTGTTGAGGAAGTCGAGGCGATCCGCCGGGGCACCAGCGCCGCCGAGCACTATGGCAGCGGCGGCTGCACGTTTGCCATCGAGTGTGGTTTCGGCAGTGACCGACGCGTGGGTGCCGTAAGCCGCGATGAAGTTGATCAGCGACTCCGGATGCTTGATGTGCTGCACGAAATCCGCCCAGCTGTTGTATGGCCGCAACTGCTGATCGCCGGTACCTGCATAGAATTCGCGACGCGCCGCGTTGAGCGACGGAATACCGGTATCACGGCCGCGGGCGATGTTGATCGCGGCGAGGTCTAACGGCAGGCCGACAAGGTTGTTGCGCAGAGCCTCGGTGACGAACTCGTCGATTTCGTTACCGACCTGGCGGGTCACACCGCGGATAATTGCACCGGCGGCTTCATCTGGAGATGCACCGCTGGCCGCAAACTCCAGGGGATTGAGGAAGGCGGCGATCAGGCCGATCTCACTGGAGGCAAAGTTCGGGTCGAGACGATCGATGGTCTCGGTCAACATCGAGTGACCGAAGCGATACACGGTATGCGCGAACTCGGCGACAATCGACGGATCGATGGTGTCATCGAAGTCGAGGAAAGCGTCGACATTTGGCTGAATGGTCCGGGCAAACTCCTCGAACACGATGTGCTGATACTGCATCTCGGTGCCGAACTTGGCTGACTGGAACAGCCGCTCGCCGTTCCAGTCGAGCGTCGACAGGTCAGCGGGTATTGCCCCGACCGGAGTCAGCAACCACTGGTTGAGAAAGGCCACATCGCCCGACTCGATGAGCACATCCTTGGTTTGCTGAACCAGGCGATTGTGCTCGGAGTGGAAGATGTGATGCACGGCGGTCAGGCCGATGTTCTCGTTGACCCGGCCATCACCGGCAATGTAGTGGGCATCTAGCAGTTCGTTGTCGTAGGTGCCTGCCGCCACCGGCCCACCGACCACGTCGTCGGCATCGGCGGTAAGCGCAGCGCCAGTCTGGCCATTAACTGGAACGGCGTTGTGGGCAATATCAATCAGGAACTGATGATTGGTGCCAATCGCGTTGTCCAGGCTGATGCCCAATCCGCCATTAGCCGATGGGTCGCCCTCAACCAGAACGTTGCCCGCCATTACCACCTGCGGGTAACCGTTGGGGCCCTTGATGAAGTTGCCGTACTGATCGGTTGCCAGCAGCGGCACGTTGTCGAACTGGGCATCGGTCAGGTTGATGCCGAGGATGTCACGCGCTTGCGCCTTGACCACCTTCCAGGTCGCCATGCCACCGATTTCCACATCATCGGCGGTGCCGAACTCGCCATCAGGGCCCAGATCGCGGTTGGTTAGCAGGTTGCCATTCGATACGGGGCCATTGGCAGTGGCGTTGTAGGCACGCAGGAATACCTGGTGCGACGGATGCGAGCTGTAGGTCTGGTTCTGATCGACGAATGGTGAAGTGGTGTTCTCATGCTCCACGGTATCGTCAGCGGTCCCGAGAATGCCATCCGCGCCGGGCCCTGCAACCTGTGTCGCTCGTGTCAACACCATAAAGTTGGTCGGGCTGCCCGGTACAAACAGCGGGTCATCCGGTTGCAACGGGATATACACAGTGCCGTTGCCGCCCTTGGTCACCAGGTCGAGACCATGGTCGAAGAACTGACCGAAGAAGGTCATCCACTGGTTGAACGGCGCCGACAAACCTTCGTCCGGGGCCGTGTTGGGAATCAAGTGAACTTCGGTGTCATCGGCCGTACCGAATACGCCATCCAAGCCAGGGCTCAGCACAATGGAGGCGCCATCGTTGCCAGCCGCAGCGGCTACTGCCGCCGGATTATTGGCGGTCTGATCGACGATCAGGTTGCTGATAACGCGCGGCTGCGAATCCTGCACGAAGCCGCTCGTCTGCGTATACGAGGTTGCGTCGCCGACATTCTGTGGGCCGGGGCCATCAGGATCGATCGACAGATTCTCGCCATTAAGAAACACCGGCGTAGTCAGACGAGGGAATAGCGTGTCGGCCGCACCGAAATCCGTACGCCCGGCAATCAGGTTATTGAACGAGCCGTCGACAGTGCGTAGCCCCAATCCCACTTCGGTATTGGGCAGCAAATCGACAAGAGGTATCCCCGATGCATGGGCTTCAGAAATCAGAATCTGCTGAAGGATGAACTCGAGGTCGGATTTAATGAAGTTGGCCATGATTGCTTCCTCAATGCTGACTGCAACCGGTCTAAATCCAGGCTGCAAGAAATCCACTCCGCTTTTTTGCGAAGAGACTGAAAACTCAGTTATTTCGGGCGATGCCCTCAGCCACACCGCGCGCAATGACACGCGGTATCAGTGGTCAGCTATTGAGGACGATGTCCCTGGAATGCTCTAGCCGCTCGGGCGGAGCTTTATCGCAGGCGGGGGGGGCCACGGAGGTGGGCCGATAGAGCGAACTTGAGGCATACCGCCATCATGCAGGCGAGCTTGGCTCTGTCCACGGTGTTACTCCTGAGTCGTGCGTTGGCAAAAACGAATGACGGCGCCCTCTCACCTTCGCCATGCACCCGTTAAATCAATCACGCTCCCTTCACAGCTTTAACGCTCCTTTCACACTCTCTAGAAAAGTTCCACAGCGCGGCATTGTCAAGGAATCGACACTAAATAAATAAATAACCCGCTTAACCGTTATTTTGTTGTTTTTAATAGCTTTTCTATAAAAACCACACACTCGTCCCAGTGCCTATTAACGTGCCGGGCCCTCTAGCGGCGTCCGTTATCCGCTTCAAGGCTGCTCCTCCGGTCGGAGGGGCTGAAACAACAATATTCCGAATCGCAGGCACTGCATGAGGCGCCCCCGCAGCCTCGAGAGCGTTCGCTCGTGCTCCTGCGTTTTGGGCTCTATTTATCGCGAGCGTTTAGCATGGGTGGGGATTGCCAGGCCAATGGCCGAACGGTAATCGGCAGCCAATGCAGCTGGCGGCCT
>JBFKAF010000287.1:0-4996 GCA_041621735.1 Pseudomonas sp. | reverse complement strand
GCGCTGGTTGGCATTGGCTTCGAGGAAGGCGGCGAAGCCACCCTGCGCCAGCAGCATGGACTTGGTGAAGCGCTCGAAATCCAGGCCGGTGAGGCGCTCGGTTTCGCGCAGCTTCTCGTTGATCTTGTCGCTGAGTATCTGACCGTCGGCGCCCGCCAGCTCGACCTTGGGCGCCTGCAACGCACCGTCGACCTTGTCCCGCGCGCGGCGCTGACTCCAGAACGCGCGGTACGCGTTGCCCTTGACCTCGAACTCGACCTCGGCCAAACAATCGGCCGTGTGCCGGGTCATCAGCTCGTTGCTGCTGGCCGACAGCGTGCTCATGCGCGGCGTGCGGTGGTACAGCGCCAGGCAGATGGCATCGAGCAAGGTGGTCTTGCCGGCACCGGTCGGCCCGGTAATGGCGAACAGGCCGTTGTCCTTGAACGGCTCGGCGCTGAAGTCGATCTTCCACTCGCCCTTCAGCGAGTTGAGGTTCTTCAGGCGCAGACTGAGGATTTTCATGCGCGGTCCTCAGTCAACTGGCTGAGCACCTGTTGATACAGTTCGCGCAAGCGCGCCTGCTCGGCCTCCTCCAGGGTCTCGTGGGCCAGACGTTGCTCGAATACCTGGGCGGCGCTCAGCTCGTCCAGGGTTTCCTTGGCCTGGCTGTGCAGGCCGGCGCTGGCCGCGCCGCGCTCACGGCGGATGCGCAGCACCTCGACCGGCAGGCCCTCGCACAGGGCGGCGATGCGCACCTGCAAATCGCTGAGGTAATCGTCGGTGCTGACCAGCACTTCCAGCCATACCGGGCGCTCTTCACTGCCCTGCGCGGCGGCCTCGGCAATCGCACCGGCCAGCTCCTTGAGCGAGCCACGCACGCTGAGCAAGGGCTGAAAACGCGGCACCGGCAGCGCGCTGATACCGCGCAAGCCCGCTGCATCCAGCTCCACCAGCAGCACCTCCTTCTGCTGTTTGGCCTCATCGAAACTCAAGGGGATTGGCGAGCCGCAATAGCGGATGTGCTCCAGCCCGCCAACCTTCTGTGACCGGTGAATATGCCCCAGGGCGATATAGGCGGCCGGCGGAAAGGCGTTGGTCGGGAAGGCTTCCAGCGCGCCGACGTAGATCTCGCGCACCGACTCGCTGGCGCTGGCGCCGACCGTGGTCAGGTGGCCGCTGGCGATGATCGGCAGTTGCCCGCCGAGTGCATCACGCTTGGCTTCGGCCAGGGCATAGAGGTCGCGGTAGTGCTGCTGGATCGCCTGCTGCAAGGTCTGCTGCTTGTCCTGGGCGCTCTGCCCGGCCTGGCTCAGCAACACGTCGCGCGGGCGGATAAAGGGGATACCGCAGAGGATCGCGCCGGGCTGGCCGTCACGCCGTTTGAGCAGCAGCAGTTGCTCGTCGAGGTGCTCGCACACCGCCGGAATCACCCGGGTATCGAGCTGCGCCAGCAGGGTCTTGCTCTCGCCGAGCATGGCCACCGAGTCATGGTTGCCGCCGAGCACCACCAGCTCGCAACCGCTGCCGCGCAACTCGACGATAAAGCGGTTGTACTGCTCGCGGGCATAGCTGGGCGGCGCGCCGGTATCGAAGATATCGCCGGCGATCAGCAGCGCATCCACCTGATGCGCACGCACCTGCTCGATCAGCCAGGCGCAGAACGCCTGGTGTTCCGCTTGACGGGTCTTGCCCATGAAATGCTGGCCGAGGTGCCAGTCGGAGGTGTGCAGAATGCGCATAAAGGGATAGGGCTACCAGGCTGAGTGAAAGCGTCGCGCGCGACGGCCAGACGAGTCGGATCAAGCAGGGCTGTGCAGTTTAGTCGGTGCCAATGGGCCTGTGCAGGCCGAGGTTAACCGGCCTGCACACACCCAGACGTGGTGACTGAAGCCGGCTCACATGGCCCACTCCTGCACCACCATATGGGTCTTGACCTTCTGCATGCCGGGGAAGTTTTCGATCTGCCCACGGATCTCGCTGAGCCTGGCCATCGACGCGGCCTCGACATACACCAGCATGTCGGTTTCGCCGCTGATGCCGCAGCAACGGCGAATTTCGCTGAAGCTGCGCATGCGCTCCACGTAATTCTCGCAACGCCCGTCTTTGTAGAACAGCTCGAGGAATGCCTTCACTCCTGCGTCCGCCGGCTCGGCAATTCGCGCGTGATAGCCCCGGATGGTGCCGGCCTGCTCCAGCTGACGGATACGCTCGCTCACCGCGGAGCGCGACAGGTTGATTTCACGGGCGATCTGGCTCACCGCCAGGCGTGCATCGGCGCGCAGCAGGGCGATGATCTGGCGATCAAATTTGTCCACTTGGGTGTTCTCACGCAACAGGCAGATTGACGGGTAATACCGCTAATTCGCCGGCCAAGGACGACGCTTAGCAAGCATCGCAAGGCCGGCGGGCGGCTTAAGATGGCGGGACCATCATCGAATCGCACGAGCATACAGCATGAGCAGACTGAACAAGGAGCTGGGGCTGCTGCAGGGCATTGGCCTGCTCAGCACCTCGCTGCTCGGCACCGGTATCTTCGTGGTACCCGCCCTCGCCGCCACGGCTGCCGGTCCTGCTTCGCTGTGGGCCTGGCTGATCCTGATCCTGCTGGTACTGCCGGTGGCCTTCACCTTTGCCCAACTGGGGCGACATTTCCCTCACGCCGGCGGCGCGCCGCACTTGATCGGCCGCGCCTTCGGCCCGCGCATGGAGCGCCTCAGCGCCTGGCTGTTCCTCGCCGTGCTGCCGGTTGGCCTACCGGCCGCGTTACAGATCGCCAGCGGCTTCTGGCAGGCGTTGTTCGAGCTGACCTCTGGCCAGAGCCTGGCCATCCAGCTGGCCACCCTGGGCGCCATCCTGCTGCTCGCGCAGCGCCCGGCCAAAGCCTCAGGCTTGCTGCAAGGCGCCATCGCCCTGGCCATAGTGCTGACCATCGGGGTGATCTGGTGGGCCGGCGACCTGCCCCGCGCCAGTCAACCGCTGCTGCCCGCCATGAGCGGTTCCTGGCACTTGCTGCCGGCAGCGTTGGGAGTGCTGTTCTGGTGCTTCGTCGGCATCGAGGCGTTTACTCATATGGGTGAAGAGTTCAAGCGCCCCGAGCGCGACTTCCCCCTGGCACTGTTGCTGGGCGTGCTGCTGGCCGGCCTGGTGTACTGGGCCTGCTCGGTCGCGGTGCTGAGCTTCCAGACCTATGGCGACCCACACAGCGACGCCAGTTCGCTGCCGCGATTGCTCGACCTGCTGCTGGGCGAACGGGCGCGTTGGCTGGCCGCCATAGTCGGCTACCTGGCCTGCTTCGCCTCGATGAACCTATACATCCAGGGCTTCGCCCGCCTGCTCTGGAGCCTGGCCGACGAAGGCAAGCTGCCGCGCGCGCTGGCCCGCCGCAACCGCCACGGCGTGCCCGGCCCGGCGCTGTTGCTGGTGGTGCTGAGCTGCGCGCTGTGCGCCACCCTGGCCTGGAGCCAAGCGCTCTCGGTGGATCAACTGATCCGCTACGCCAACGGCAACTTCGTGCTCATCTATCTCTTCAGCATGGCGGCTGGCTGGGTCCTGCTGAAAGGCCTGTGGCGCTGGCTGGCCGGCCTCAGCGCGGCGCTCTGCGGCCTGGTGCTGATCATGCTGGGCATTGATGCCTGGTATGCCCTGGGTCTGCTCGCGGCCCTGGCGCTGTTCGATCAGTGGCAAGTGCTCAGAGCCCGCAGGCCTTACGCACGACACTGCCGCAACCCTGAGGTTGAGCGTTCCCGACCTTCTCCCTAGAGAGCGACCGCGTCACGCCAGCGCCCACGCCGGGTGACCTCGTGGGCGCATGGTTCTATCCTTGTGGCGAATCCGCCGAAAGGAAGCCCCATGCGCCATGTGCTGAAAGACCTGAAGATCCTGCTCCTGGCCAACCTGTGGATAGTCCCGGTAGTGGCGGCCCTGGTCGCGGCGCTGTTCTACTTCGTCGCCCCGCCGCCGCCCATGAGCGCGACCATGGCCACCGGCCCGGAAGGTGGCGGTTATCGGGTCTTCGCCGAAAGACTGAAGGAGCAGCTGGCCAAGGAAGGTTTCGAACTGACCCTGGTCCCTAGCGCCGGTTCGCGAGAAAACCTCGAACGCCTGCTGACGGATGAGCCCGAGGTGCAGATTGCCCTGGTGCAAAGCGGCCTGGAGCAGCAGCTTAAACGCCTCGACAGAAGCCGCCTGCAAAGCCTCGGCGCGGTCTATCAGGAGCCACTCTGGCTGTTCCACCGCAAGGACATCGGCATCGAGCACCTGTCCGACTTGCTAGCCCTGCGTCTGGGCCTGGGCAATCCCGGCAGCGGTACCCAGGCGGCGACCGAGGCGATCTTCGCCGCCACTGCCATCACCGCGCAACAGTACCCGGCCGGCTGGATCAGCCTGGGTGGCAGTAAGGCCGCAGCCGCCCTGACGTCCGGCACCCTGGATGCGGCCTTCTTCGTCGGCCCGGCGGAAAATGCACGGATCCAGCAACTGGCCGCGCACCCCGAGCTGTCCCTGGCCAGCCTGCGCCGCGCCGCCGCCTATGAAGCGCGCCTGCCCTTCTTCAAGCGCGTCACGGTGAGCGAAGGCCTGCTCGATCTGACCCACAACGCACCGCCGCAGGATGTCATCACCCTCTCGCCGGTCGCCACCCTGGTGACCAACCAGGCTTTCCATCCCGGCCTGGCACCGCTGATCCTCGAGGCCACCCGCGAGGTGACCAAGAACGGCACCCTGCTCGACCCCGCAGGCGCCTACCCGAGTGCCCAGCCGCGGACCTTTGAGCTGTCCAGCGACGCCGCGCATTACTACAAGAATGGCTTGCCGCTGCTGCAACGCTATCTGCCGTTCCGTATCGCCGCCCTGGCTGACCGCTACATCATTCTGTTGATCCCCTTGCTGATGATCTTGATTCCGCTGTTCAAGGCGGTCGGCCCGCTGTATCGCTGGCGCATCCGCGCGCGCATCTACCACTGGTACAAATACCTGCGCGAGATCGACCGGCAACTGGACGCCGGGACCCTGCCGG
>JBFKAF010000286.1:0-5004 GCA_041621735.1 Pseudomonas sp. | reverse complement strand
GGCTTCGATGGCGGCGCAGGCCAGGCGTTGGGAGCGGGCGGCGTAGTTGTCCAGCTCTGCGCGGGTCAGCTTGTAGCAGTCGACCAGGTTTTCCGCAGTTATGCCCATGTGGTAGTCGTTGAAGGCATCGAGCAGGCCGTCCTGCAGCAGCGAGTCGGCCAGTTGCGCGTGGCCCATGCGCAGTCCGGTACGGGCTTTGGCCAGGACATAGGGTGCCAGGCTCATGCTCTCCATGCCGCCAGCGATAATCACCTCGGCGTCGCCGCAGCGGATCGCCTGGGCCGCCATGGTCACGGTTTTCAGGCCCGAACCGCAGAGTTTATTGACGGTCAGGGCGGGCACGCTATGCGGTAATCCAGCGTTGATCGCCGACTGCCGTGCCGGGTTCTGCCCACATCCCGCGGTGAGAACCTGACCGAGTATTACTTCATCGACGCTGGCCGGGTCCAGGCCAGTTTGCTTGAGCAGGGCGCGAATGACGATGCTGCCCAGCTCGACGGCGCTGACATTGGCCAGAGCGCCTTGGAAGGCGCCTATGGCGGTTCGGGTTGCGGCTACGATGACTACGTCTTGCATGATTTGCTCCAGATAAAAGGCGTGGCGCAATTCCGCTCACAATGTGCGCGCCACGTTCTGCTAGTAGGCAGAGAAATCGCACCAGTTGGACTGGGGATGACGGCCGCGATCAATCAAAGCTGGGCTACGGGGATGCGTACGGGTTTGTTGGCCAGGCCGGCATCGTGGAACTGATCCCCGTGGCGCCATTGCTCAAGCAGCTGGTTTTTTTGCTGCTGGGCATGGGCCAGGTAGCGCTCCTTGACCGGGCCATAGCCGCGCACTGCATCTGGCAGGCTGGCCAGCTTCACTGCGGTCTCGAGTTTTTCCGGGCTGAGCTCCGTCAGCAGTTGCTCGAGGATCTGTTCGTAGCTGTGCAGCCACTCGCGCTCGACTTTGCGTTCGTGGGTGTAGCCGAACGGATCCAGCCTGGTGTTGCGCAGGAATTTCAGTTTGGCCAGCAGCTTGAAACCCTTGAGCATCCACGGGCCGAAGCTGCGCTTGGCCGGTTCAACGCCTGGGGCGGCTTGGTTCAGCAGCGGTGGCGCAAGGTGGAAGCGCAGGCTGTAGTCACCCTCGAAGGTCGTTTCGATTTTCTTGAGGAACTCGCCGTTGGTGAACAGGCGTGCCACTTCGTACTCATCCTTGATGGCCAGGACTTTGAAGTAGTAACGCGCCACCGCCTCGGTGAGTGGGCCAGGCTGGCCGGACAGGGCAGATTCCGCTGCGCTGAATTGCGCGACTCGATCCTGATAACGTTTGGCCAGGGTTGCATCCTGATACTCGGTGAGGAAGCCGGCACGCCGGGTAATGCTTTCCTCCAGGCTCTGCGACAGTTGGCGGTCGCGGCTCTGGACCTTGCTGGCCTCGAGGTTGCGCTGTACCCGTGGCAGGTCGACGGCAGCGCGGCGGCCCCAGGCGAAAGCCGCGCGGTTGAACGCTACTGCCGTACCGTTCAGCTCGATGGCCTGCAGCAGGGCATCCTCGCCCACCGGTAGCCAGCCTTTCTGGTAGGCAAAGCCGAGCATGAAGGTGTTGGTGGCAATGGAGTCGCCCATCAGCGCGGTGGCGATCCGGCTGGCGTCGATAAAGCTGGCCTGACTGTTGCCGACCGCTTCGCGGATTTGCGCGGCCATGTCCTGGCTTTGGAACTTGGGATCGGGGTTGGCTTGCAGGTCGCCGCTTTCCGCCTGCTTGGCGAAGCTGCGCACGAAGGCGCTGGTGATGCTTTCCTCGCTGTTGACCAGTGCGTGGGTGACGCCCTGACGCAATTTCGTCAGGGTTTCGCTATTGGCGCTGACCACCAGGTCGCAGCCGAGCAACAGGCTGGTTTCGCCCTCGGCGATGCGCGGCGCGAACAGCTGCTCCTGACGCGCGGCGATGCGGATGTGCGACCACACCGCGCCGCCTTTCTGCGCCATGCCGGCCATGTCCAGGTTGAGTGCACCCTTGCCTTCGATAAAGGCCGCCATGCCGAGCAGGGCACCGATGGTGACCACGCCGGTACCGCCGACGCCGGTGACCAGGATGCTGTACGGCTCATCCAGGTCGAGCGGCGCGGGTTGCGGCAGGTCCCAGCGCTCTTCGCTGTTCTCGGCCAGGGCCTTGGGCTTGCGCAGCTTGCCACCTTCGACGGTGACGAAGCTCGGGCAGAAGCCGGACAGGCAGGTGAAATCCTTGTTGCAGGAGGACTGGTCGATCTCGCGCTTGCGACCGAATTCGGTTTCCACCGCGACCACCGACATGCAGTTGGACTTGCTGCTGCAGTCGCCGCAACCCTCGCACACGGCCTCGTTGATCACCACCCGGCGTGCCGGGTCTGGGAACTTGCCACGCTTGCGCCGGCGACGCTTCTCGGCGGCGCAGGTCTGGTCGTAGATCAGTGCCGAGACACCGGGGAACTCGCGCAGCTCGGCCTGGCAGGCGTCCATCCGCTCGCGGCCATAGACCGGCACGCCTTCGGCAAGATCCTTGATCTCGCGGTATTTGTCTGGGTCCTCGCTGACCACGAGAATGCGCTGTACCCCTTCGGCAGCCAGTTGGCGGCTGATTTGCGCCACGCTCAAGGTGCCGTCAACCGGTTGGCCACCGGTCATGGCGACTGCATCGTTGTAGAGAATCTTGTAGGTAATACGCGACTTGGCGGCTACCGCCGCGCGGATCGCCAAGAGGCCGGAATGGAAGTAGGTGCCGTCACCGAGGTTGGCGAATACGTGCTGGGTTTCGGTGAACGGAGCCTGGCCGATCCAGGCCGCGCCTTCGCCGCCCATCTGGCTGAAGGTCTGGGTCTGCGGGTAGATCCAGGCCGCCATGTAGTGGCAACCGATGCCGGCCAGCGCACGGCTGCCTTCGGGCACTTTGGTCGAGGTGTTATGCGGGCAGCCGGAGCAGTAGTGCGGCACCCGATCCATCAGGTTGTTAAAGTGCCCCTTGCATGCCAACTGAGCGTCGAGGACCGCCAGGCTTACCCGCAACTGGTCGTTCTGCTGCTGGCGCAGAATGCGTCCGGCCAACGCGCGGGCGATCTGGGCCGGGGTCAACTCGCCGATGGCCGGCAGCAGCCAGCCAGTGTGCGGCAGGCTCCACTCGCCTTTGTCATCGAACTTGCCGACGATGTGCGGGCGTACGTCTTCGCGCCAGTTGTAGAGTTCTTCCTTCAACTGGTACTCGATCAGGTGACGCTTTTCCTCGACCACCACGATCTCTTCCAGGCCATCGGCAAACTGGCGCACACCCTCGGCCTCCAGTGGCCAGATCATGCCGACCTTGTACACGCGCAGACCGAGTTGCTGCGCCATGGCCTCATCGATGCCGAGAATCTTCAGCGCCTGGCAGACGTCGAGGTAGGACTTGCCGGAGGTGATGATGCCGATGCGCGCCTTGGGCGAGTCGAGCACGA
Organism: Pseudomonas sp.; assembly: GCA_041621735.1. Classification (GTDB taxonomy): domain Bacteria; phylum Pseudomonadota; class Gammaproteobacteria; order Pseudomonadales; family Pseudomonadaceae; genus Aquipseudomonas. Next base: position 1,550 of record JBFKAF010000286.1, on the reverse strand, counting down.
TGCGGTCGAGGCGGTTGGCCTTGGCATACGCCAGTGCGGCATACAGCTTGTGCTCGAGCAGACGCTGTTCCTGCGCCAGGGGCGGGTCCGGCCAGCGGATATTGAGACCGCCCTCGGGGAGCTCGAACTCGGGGATGATCGGCTGCACGCGGTGCGGGTCGAGATCGACTATGGCTGCGCTTTCCACGGTGTCGGCGACCGCCTTGAGTGCGACCCAGCAACCGGAATAACGCGACATGGCCCAACCGTGCAGGCCGTAATCGAGGTATTCCTGTACCCCGGACGGCGCCAGCACCGGCATCATCACCGCCTTGAAAATGTGCTCGGTCTGATGCGGCAGGGAAGAGGAGCGGGCGCCATGGTCGTCGCCGGCAATCGCCAGCACGCCGCCGAACTTGGAAGTGCCGGCGGCATTGGCGTGACGGAATACGTCGCCGCAGCGATCCACGCCCGGGCCCTTGCCGTACCACATGCCGAATACGCCGTCGTACTTGGCGCCCTCGAAGATGTTGACCTGCTGGGTGCCCCAGAGCGAGGTGGCGGCGAGGTCTTCGTTGACCCCCGGTTGGAACACCGTGTGGTGCTGCTTGAGGTGATCGCGGGCTTTCCACAGGGCCTGGTCGAAGTTACCCAGGGGCGAGCCGCGGTAACCGGAAATGAAACCTGCGGTATTGAGGCCTGCGTCGAGGTCGCGCTGGCGCTGCATCAGCGGCAAGCGCACCAGCGCCTGGATACCGGTCAGCAATACTTTTCCGCTTTGCTGAACGTACTTGTCGTCCAGGGACGGTGACGTGCTCATGGCTAACCTCCAATCTTGTTCTTATTGATGCCGATTGCCTCACGCGGGGAGGAATCGCCCATAAAATATGAACAGATTGTCTGTTAGTGTTTCGTTATCTTAAAGACATAAAAATAGCTTTCAGGTATCAGTTAAACAGATACCAGATGGCCTTTTCACGAACGGCCAACCTCTCATGCCGTGATGGCGGTGCAATGTCCTTTGGTTGCGTCGTGCGTTGAGCGTTGCGGGCATGGCGCGAGAGCGGAGCCGGCGGCATGAGCGGTCTGCCGGCCTGTTATCAATCCGCACCACGCAGCCCCCGGGCGGGTGCGCGCTTATGACCTGTGTATTTCAGCAATAGCCCTTTGTATTTCAGCGATAGCCTGAATCGTTGTGTCGGCGCATGTCCTCTCGTCTACTCAGTTGGCGGCCCTGCCAGCGGTGATCGTTGCAGTCAGCTGCGAATAACAATAACAAGCGAGACGGAGATTTTGATGTCTATTGGCAACCTGAAGCTGACCTGAGTTCTACCCCGTTAGCACGGACACTTTCGAGTTCGCCATGATCGGCGATCCACTGGCAGATTTGGCGTCGGCGCGCATGCGCGACAATTACGAGCCGCTGGGCGCGCGCTTCAGCGAACTCTACCGCTATTACCAGGAAGTGACTGGTGAAGCCGCTGATCCGGATGTGGTGCGCTTCCACACGGTGCTGTTCTCCACCGTCAGCACCATGCAGTTCTCTGCCACCATCGCCACCCCGCAGCCGG
>JBFKAF010000285.1:0-5012 GCA_041621735.1 Pseudomonas sp. | reverse complement strand
CTGTCGGTGGACACCGACGAAAGCCTGCGCATCGCCGAGAACATGGGTAACAACAAGTGCCTGATCATGCGTAATCACGGCTTCCTGACCGTGGGCGAAACCGCCGGCGAGGCCTTCATGAACATGCATTACCTGGTGCGTGCCTGCGCCAACATGCTGCAGGTGTGTGCCACCGGCCTACCACTGGCTGAGACCTCTCCTGAGATGTGGGAGAAGGCCGCGCAACAGTACGCCGCCTTCGTCCCGGGCAAGTACGAGTGGCCGGCCCTGCTGCGCCAAGTCGACCGCATTGACCCGTCCTACAAGTACTAATAAACGATCAATAAATAGCTGGAGCTTGGAATGCAGATTTCTCTAGAAGGCAAACGCGTTTTCATCACCGCAGGCGGTGCCGGCATGGGTCGCGCCACTGCCCTGGCTATGCACAAGATCGGTGCCAAGGTATTCACCTGCGATGTTGACGAAAAGGCGCTTTCGACGCTTCCGGATGGTATTACGACCTTTGTCTCCGACGTTTCGAACCCGGATGCGGTCGATGCCATGTTCGACGAGATTCTTCCTGGCGGTCTCGACATCCTGGTCAACAATGCCGGCATTGGCGGGCCGACCAAGCCGGTCGAGGATGTAACCAACGAGGAGTGGCGCGCCTGCATGAGTGTCTGTATCGACTCACAGTTCTATTGCGCGCGTCGTGCCGTGCCGACCTTCCGCAAGCAGAAGAGCGGGGTGATCATCAACCTGGTATCGGCGGCCGGCATCCTCGGTTTCCCTAACCGCAGCCCTTATGTGGCGGCGAAATGGGCGGTCACTGGCTTCACCAAGACACTGGCCATGGAGTTGGGTCAGGACAATATCCGGGTCAATGGAATCGTTCCGGGTAACGTCAGCGGCGAGCGCATGGAGCGGGTAATCAAGGCCCACGCCGAGGCCGAGGGCATCGATCCCGAGGAAGTCCGCCGGCTTTATGGCATCGGCGTGTCCATGCAGTGCTACGTCGAGCCGGAGGAAATCGCCGACATGATCTGCTTCCTCTGCTCCGACTACGGCCGGCATGTCTCGGGGCAGATCGTCGGCGTCGATGGTCACACCGAAACCCTCTACCCGCGTCAGTAAGCGTCTGCTCTGTTGAGTGTATACGGGTGGCCCGGCGGTCGTAGCCGTGGCCGCCTGTTGTTCGGTCATGACCGGTGCGGTCTTGATAATCAGTGGATCTGGCCGGTGAGTGGAGAAGGGTGACTATGCAGCTCAGTGAGTACGATGAGCGCCTGCTGTCAGGCGCCGAGGGCAAGGCCAGACGACTGGCCATGCAGATGATGGTCAAGGCCGCCGAAGCGCTGGGCGCCGAACGGCTGGTCGATGTGTCCATGGCCCATGTCAATAGTTGCTTCTACAGCGGTCAGGTAGGGCTCGACTTTGCCGAGTTCCTGCTGGCCGATGGCGTCAAGGTGGCGGTGCCGACCAAAACCAATGTAGGCCTGGTTGATTTGTTACACCCCGAGCTGCGTCCGGAAAAGGCCAATAGCGAAGCGGTGCTGGGCGCACGGCGATTGATGAAGATATACGAACAGTTGGGCTGCGAGGTGGTGTGGACCTGTGCGCCCTATCAGCACAAGGTGCGGCCCAAACTCGGCGATCAGATCGTCGGTTCGGAGTCCAATGCCGTGGCCTTTTACAACTCGGTGATTGGCGCCAGAACCAACAAGTACGGTGACTTTCTCGACATCTGTGCGGCCATCACCGGCCGGGTGCCTTATGCCGGTCTGCACCGTGACGAATGCCGCAAGGGCGAGATTCTGTTCAGTCTGCAAGGGGTGCCGCAGAAGCTGCTGGAACAGGACATTTTTTATCATGTACTGGGTATCGTACTGGGGCGAGAAGCTGGCAGCAGTGTGCCGGTAATCGAGGGCTTGCCGACCTCGACCAGCGAGGATCAGCTGAAGGCGATCTCGGCGGCAGGCGCAGCTTCGGGGTCGGTCGCCCTGTTCCATGCCATCGGCATCACACCGGAAGCAACAACCCTGAGCGATGCCTTCCACGGCGAGCAGCCGGCTCAGGTCATAGCGGTGACACCACAGATGCTGATCCAGGCGCGTGATGCGCTGACTACCACCGCGTCTGGCAAGGTCAGTGCCGTGTGCCTGGGAACGCCACATTTCTCCTACACCGAATTCGAGCGACTTACGCCACTGCTGGCTGGTCGTCAGGTGCATCCGGATCTAGGTCTGTATGTATCAACCAGCCGTTATGTGTTGGCTCAAGTACGTGAACAGGGTTGGCTAGCGCTGCTCGAGCAGGCCGGGGTGAAGATCGTGGTCGATACCTGCACTTACTTCACGCCGGTGGTCAACGGCATCAAGGGCCGGGTGATGACCAACTCGGGCAAATGGGCCTACTACGCCCCGGGCATTCTCGATGTGGATGTGGTCTTCGGTAGCCTGGAGGAATGCGTGGAGTCTGCGGTGAGTGGCGAAGTCTGGCGCGATGAACGCTTGTGGAGTGGTGATTTCTGGGGGGCGGCGACATGTCAATGAAAGCCAGTGTGCTGAATCCAGGTAGCGTCAGCGGCGAGTTGCTGGTGCTCGATGAGCCCCTGAGTTTCTGGGGCGGCTATGACCCGTTGACCGGCACTATCATCGATCAGCAGCATCCTCAGGTGGGTATCAAGGTGACTGGCAAGGTGCTGGTGATGCCGGGTACCCGCGGTTCGTCGGGCACGCCAGGCGTATTGGGCGAGTCCCTGCGCCTGGGTACCGGGCCGATCGGTCTGATCCTCGGCAAGCCGGATGTCAACGTGATGGCGGCCGCGCTGGTGGTATCCGAGTTGTATGACATTCCGGTACCGGTGCTGGTGCTGGAAAAGGCGGGCTACGCCAGGTTGCACAGCGGCCAGGCGGTCAGGCTGGAAAGCAACGGCGACGTGCTGCTGCAGCACTGAATGTCGACTCTCGCAAAATAAAGAAAGGGGGGGGCGATGAGCGAATCTCTGGCAAATTCGTCTGCAGTGGGCACGGGCTCGGTCGTTAATCGTGGCATCGGCTTGTGCCTGCTGGCGATGCTGGTGTTCGCCAGCCAGGACGCCATCACCAAGGTCTTAGTGCAGGAGCTTCCCGTGGCTCAGTTCATCATGGTGCGCTATTGGGTATTCGTCGTCTTCGCCCTGATTTATGCCCATTTGCGCGGTGGCTTGAATGCCGCGGTTCGCACTCGACACCCCTGGCTGCAACTTCTACGTTCGCTGCTGTCAGTCGGCGAGATCGCCATCTTCAGCCTCGGCCTGCGTTACCTGGGCCTGGCTGAAAGCCATGCGCTGTTCGCGGTGTTTCCGCTGCTGGCCATGGCGCTGGCCGGATTTGTGCTGGGAGAGTTCATCGGTCTGCGCCGCTGGCTGGCGGCGGCGGTGGGCTTCGCCGGCACCCTGGTGATTCTGCGTCCGGGGCTGGGCCTGTTTGAACCGGCGGCGCTGATTCCGCTGTCGGCGGCACTGGCGTTCGCCGTCTACAACCTGATCACCCGGCTGGTCAGCCGCGAGGATGGCTTCACCACCAACATGCTGTACATGGCCGTGGTCGGCTGCTTGGCATCCACAGCATTCGGCTTGCCGGTCTGGCAGGCACCCAGTCAGGGTGAGTGGGGGCTGATGGGGGTGCTAGCGCTGACCGGCGTTCTTGCTCACCTGTTGCTGGTCAAGGCCCTGGAATATGCGCCGGCTGGGGTCTTGCAGCCATTCAATTACAGCCTGCTGGTCTTCGCCATACTCATCGGCCTGCTGGTCTTTGGGGAGTTACCCGATGCCTGGACCCTGGTCGGTGCTGCTCTGGTGGTGGCAGGCGGGTTCTACGCCATAGGCGCACGCAAGTTAATCAATACATCGGCTGTCTGATACGGGAGAGAGCATCAAATGAAAATCGCTTTTATTGGTCTGGGAAACATGGGCGCGCCGATGGCCGCCAATCTGGTCAAGGCCGGCTTCGATCTGAACATCCATGACGTCGATCGCAACAAGGCCGAGAGCCTTGTTCAGGCTGGTGCGCATTGGGCCGACAGCATTCAGGCGGCCGTCAGCGAGGCCGATGTAGTGATGACCTCCTTGCCATCGCCGGCCATCATCAAGCAGGTGGCCGGCGCGTCTGACGGGCTGATCGCCCATATGCGCCAGGGCGCGATCTGGATCGAGCTGAGCACCAACAACCTGGAGGTCTGGCGCGAAGTTCGCGGCCTGGCCGACGCCAAGCAGATACGCACCCTCGATGCGCCGATCTCCGGCGGCGCCGAAGGCGCAGCCGCCGGCACCCTGACCGTATTGGTGGGCGGTGACGAGAAGACCTTCGAGCTGTGCCAGCCGATCTTCGCGGCCATCGGCAAGCGCATCGATTACCTGGGTGAGGCCGGTGCCGGCTACGTCGCCAAGATCGCTCAGGTAGTGCTGTGCTACCTGCACTCGGTGGCCTTGTCCGAGGCGCTGATGCTGGGTGTCAAAGGCGGCGTGCCGGCCGACAAGATGCTGGCGATCATCCAGAACAGCACCGGGCGCAGCTACGTCGCCGACCGTTACGGTCCGAGCATCCTCAACGGTGACTACGACCCGACTTTCGAGCTGGGTCTGGCCCTCAAGGACATGCGCCTGACCCTGGAGCTGGCCGGCCAGGTCTCGGCCGATCTGCCGATGTGCCAGCAGGTCGAGAAAATCTACGAGCAGGCCGTCGACCAGTTCGGTGGCAAAGCGCCGCACCTGATGGCGGTCAAGTTGTTGGAACAGGCCAACGACAAGGCGCTGCGGGGCTAGGTCCGCAGCGTTGGCGGGACGGCAGTGGCCCGCGAACAGATGACATAGTGGCACTTCGGTGCTTTTTAGCCCTGGTTTCAAGGGATTTTTTTTTTTGTGCGCCCGGCAGGGCGCATTCACTCGGAGGTGAAAGTCCTCCACACACCCGGCAAGGGGAAGTGTTAGCCAGAGGCAAGGGTGTCGCGGGTGACTGCGAATCTGAAGGAAGTCCGAGGCAAAGCGCTGGCCT
>JBFKAF010000284.1:0-5013 GCA_041621735.1 Pseudomonas sp. | reverse complement strand
GGCTTGCCGCCGCTGCACCGCGACATGCGCGTCAAGGACTGGGCCAATGCCATGCAGAGCGCCTATGACCGGCTCAACGCGCAACTGGACGCCAATCCCGCGGCGGACACCGCCCTCGACCCCTACGCCGCCGAGGACCCGGCGGAATTCTTCGCGGTGACCAGCGAGTACTTCTTCAGCGCGCCGGATCTACTCACCGCCGCCTTCCCGGCGGTGTACGCGCAGCTCAAGCTGTTCTACCGACAAGACCCCCTGGCGCGCCTGCAACGCCTGCTGGCCAGCCATCCCGACTATCGCACTAGCGCCAAAGAACACCACTGCACGACCAATGGCTAAGCAGCCCGGCATAGCAACGACCGGGGAATGCGCCTATAATCGCGCCACTTTTTTGGCCCATCCCTGGGAGTCACCCCATGAGCTACAGCAAGATTCCAGCTGGTAAAGACGTGCCGAACGACATCTACGTCGCCATCGAAATCCCGGCCAACCACGCGCCGATCAAATATGAAATCGACAAGGACAGCGACTGCCTGTTCGTCGACCGTTTCATGGCCACCCCGATGTTCTACCCGGCCAACTACGGCTACATCCCCAACACCCTGGCCGACGACGGCGACGCCCTCGACGTGCTGGTCGTAACCCCCTACCCGGTTGCGCCGGGCTCGGTGATCCGCGCCCGTCCGATCGGCGTGCTGCACATGACCGACGAAGCCGGCGGCGACGCCAAGCTGCTCGCCGTACCGCACGACAAGCTCAGCCAGCTGTACGTGGACGTCAAGGAATACACCGATCTGCCGGCCCTGCTGCTCGAGCAGATCAAGCACTTCTTCGAGAACTACAAGGATCTCGAGAAAGGCAAGTGGGTCAAGGTCGAAGGCTGGGGCAACGCCGACGCGGCCCGCGCCGAGATTATCAAGGCAGTTGCGGCTTACCAAAAATAAGCCCTGACTTCCCCCTTAAAGCCGGCCACAAGCCGGCTTTTTAATGCCTGCAGATCGTGCGGCAATGGCGAAACCGCTGTTCAGCCCCGCCACCTTGGTCGACTTGGCCGTTTTCGGCGCGCCGCGTAAGCTGCCTCTTTTTGCACGGATCGCCGCATGAGCCTGTTCGATATGTTGTTGCTGGCCCTTGCCGGCTTCGCCGCTGGCGGCATGAATGCTTTGGCGGGCGGCGGCACCTTCTTTTCCTTCCCGGCCCTGCTGGCCGCCGGTTTGCCGCCGGTCACGGCCAACGCCACCAATGCCGTGGCGTTGTGGCCCGCCAGCCTGGCCGGGGCCTGGGCCGCACGTGCCTCGCTGCGCCCACTCGGCCGCTACCTGCTGCCGCTGCTGCTGGCCGGGCTCTGTGGTGGCCTGCTCGGCGGCCTGCTGCTGTTGGCCGGCGGCGATGAGCTGTTTCGCGGGCTGATCCCCTGGCTACTGCTGGCGGCCACCGCCTTGTTCGCCGCCAGCCCCTGGCTCAGTCGCGCACTGGCGGCACGCCGCGCACCCGCAACGCGACCGCCGCACAACCGCTGGTCGCTCGGTGCCCACATAGGCGTCTCCATCTACGGCGGTTATTTCGGGGCGGGCATGGGCATCCTGCAGCTGGCGGCCTTCGCCATCGAAGGTCATCCACTGGCCCGCGCCAACGCCTTGAAGAACCTGATCTCGGCGGTGATCTACAGCATCGCCACCCTGACCTTCGTGGTCGCCGGACGCGTCAGCTGGTACGAGCTGGCGATACTGCTCGGTGGCGCCACCCTCGGCGGTTATGCCGGCGGTGCCCTCGGCCAGCGCCTGCCGCCCAAGCTGTTGCGCGCCCTGGTGATTGCGGTAGGCAGCGGCATGACCGGCTACTACTTCTGGGCGACTTATTTCGCCGTCTGAGCCCACCTGCAGGCCGCCGACAGCCTCACGCAAAACGCTTTACAGGATGGCTTGATTTGCCCGAGCTGCGCGGCTCTGCTAGTGTCGCGCCGGTTGCAAGCCCGCCGATACCCCGCTGAGAACGCCCGCCATGGCCCGTAAAAAAGCTGCGCTCGATTTCGAGCAGTCCCTCACCGATCTGCAGAACCTGGTCGAACGCCTGGAAACCGGCGAGCTGACCCTGGAAGATTCGCTGGCGGCCTTCGAACAAGGTATTCGCCTGACCCGCGACTGCCAGGCGGCTCTGGCCCAGGCCGAGCAAAAGGTGCAGATCCTCCTGGAGCGCGACGGCGAGCTGGAGGAAGCCCCCTTCGACGCGGACCGACAGGCATGATCGCCGCCTACCAGGCGCGCAGCCAAAGCCGTGTCGATGCGGCCCTGGAGCAGTTGTTTGCGGCCCCGCCCACGGAACTGGCCCGGCTCTACCAGGCCATGCGTTACAGCGTGATCAACGGTGGCAAGCGGGTACGCCCGCTGCTGGTTTACGCCGCCAGCGAAGCCCTCGGCGGCGAGCCGGAACAAGCCGATGGCGCGGCCTGCGCGGTCGAACTGATCCACGCCTACTCGCTGGTGCACGATGACTTGCCGGCGATGGACGACGACGACCTACGGCGTGGCCAGCCCACCACCCATAAAGCCTTCGATGAGGCCCTGGCGATTCTCGCCGGCGATGGCCTGCAGAGCCTGGCCTTCGAGGTACTTGCCGACGCCCACTGCAACCCGCACCCCGCCGAGCTGCGCCTGAGCATGATCAGCTGTCTGACGCATGCGGCCGGCCCCGCCGGGATGGTCGGTGGCCAGGCCATCGACCTCGGCTCGGTCGGCCAGACACTCGACCAGCCGGCACTGGAAACCATGCACCGGCACAAGACAGGTGCGCTGATCGAAGCCAGCGTGCGCCTCGGCGCCCTGTGCAGTGGCCGCGCCGACGAGCGCAGCTTGCGGGCCCTGCACAGCTATGCCCGGGCCATCGGCCTGGCATTCCAGGTGCAGGACGATATCCTCGATGTGGAAAGCGACACCGCCACCCTGGGCAAGACCCAGGGCAAGGATCAGGCCCACCACAAGCCGACCTATCCGGCGCTGCTCGGCCTCGACGCCGCCAAGGCCTACGCCGAAGAGCTCCGCGATCAGGCGCTGCACGCCCTGCGCCTGTTCGACAGCGCCGCCGAACCGTTGCGCGAGCTGGCCCGTTACATAGTCGAACGACGCAACTAGGTCAGTTGTCAGTTGTTCGGCGAACCTGGTGGGCGACTGTCCGCTGCTGGCCGGCTAAGCGGGGCTCTGCCTTAGGAACAAACGCCCAGGATCCCGACGTTCGAGCAACCCGTACAAACCGCGGAGAATGAGCCACTCTGAAAGGCGTGTGACTGCGTCGAGGAACCCCTATGCCGCCGTTCGATCCCGCGAGCTGGAGCCTGCTGCAAGGCATCGGCGTATTCGTGCTCTGCGCCCTGGTCATTGCCGTGACGGGAACGCGGATCACCCGGGTGGTGGATCAGCTCGCCGATCGCACGGGGATCGGCGAGGCGGCGGCCGGCGCGGTGCTGCTGGGGATATCCACCTCGATCGGCGGCTCGGTGCTGTCGATCACCGCGGCCTGGCACGGGCATGCGGAGCTTGCGGTGAGCAACGCCCTGGGCGGAATCGCGGTACAGACCTTCTTCCTCGCCTTGGCGGACATGGCCTACCGACGGGCCAACCTGGAACACGCGGCGGCATCGGTGCCGAACCTGATGCAGGCAGCCCTCCTGACTTCCCTGCTGGCACTGGTGTTGCTCGGCACCTTAGCGCCCGGCGTCACCCTGTGGAGCATCCACCCGGCGACACCACTACTGTTCGGCTTCTACCTGTACGGCCTACGGCTGGTGCGCGATGCCCAGAAGGCGCCGATGTGGCGCCCGTTGCTGACCCGCGAAACGCGCCAGGATACCCCCGACGACCTCAGCCGCATGCCGACGCTGGCCCGATTGTGCTGGGAATTTGTCGGGCTGATGACGGTGCTCGGGCTGGCCGGCTGGGTGCTGGAGTCAGCGGCCAGGGTGATCGCCGCAGGCGCCGGGCTCAGTCATACCGTGGTCGGGGTGATGCTGACGGCGATCAGCACCTCGATCCCCGAGCTGGTCACCTCGATCGCCGCGGTGCGCCGCGGCGCGCTTACCCTCGCGGTGGGCGGGATCGTCGGCGGCAACGCCTTCGACATCCTGTTCATCGCTGCCTCAGACATCGCCTACCGGGAGGGCTCGATCTACCACGCATTCTCCGCCGAATCGCAGTTCTGGCTGGCCCTCGACCTGCTGATGAGCGGCGTACTGATCATGGGGCTGATCCGCCGCGAACGGCAAGGCATCGCCCGGATTGGCGTGGAGAGCGTGGCCATCCTGCTGCTGTATCTGCTCGGCGTAGTGGTGCTCTTCGCCAGCTAGCCGCGGGCGCGAAAGCCTCCGGGCTCCCACGCAGAACGAATACTCGCGCACCAGCAGCCTATCGGGCTCAGCGTTTTTATAATCCGGATGAAATCGGAGAGCTCCAACGCCAGCAAACCGCTCCGTAACGATCATCACCCAGGCAACTATCCGCTCCTACGCCTGGCAAGGCTTGCTTATCCGTATCACCGAGCACCTAAGATGGCCCCAGAATAAAAAACTTCGGTGCCGCTTCCTTCATGGCCTGGCCGAACCATGTTTGGGCAGTTCCCGGCGCTTCGGGTAAACTGCGCCTCTTTTGCGCCGATAACGATCCGCCCGATGCCGACGACCTTCCACGAGATTCCCCGCGAGCGCCCACTGACGCCCCTGCTCGACCGCGCAAACACGCCGGATGAGCTGCGCCGCCTGGGCGAAGCCGAACTGGAGACCCTGGCCGACGAACTGCGCCAGTACCTGCTCTACACGGTCGGCCAGACCGGTGGGCATTTCGGCGCGGGCCTCGGCGTGATCGAACTGACCGTCGCCCTGCATTACGTCTTCGACACCCCGGACGACCGCCTGGTGTGGGACGTCGGCCACCAGGCCTACCCGCACAAGATCCTCACCGGCCGCCGCGACCAGCTGGCCAGCCTGCGCCAGAAGGACGGCATCGCCGCCTTCCCGCGGCGCGGCGAGAG
>JBFKAF010000283.1:0-5019 GCA_041621735.1 Pseudomonas sp. | reverse complement strand
CCCTTCGTGTTCAAGCGTTACCAGAAGGACTCGCAGATCCGCTTCACCGGCAACAAGGAATACTGGAACCCGGATGAGGTGAAGATCGACAACCTGATCTTCGCCATCAACACCGACGCCTCGGTGCGCATGCAGAAGCTCAAGGCCGGCGAATGCCAGGTCAGCGTCTACCCGCGCCCCGCCGACCTGGACTCGCTGAAGCAGGAAGCCAACCTGCAGATGCCGGAACAGGCGGGGTTCAACGTCGGTTACCTGGCGTACAACACCGAGCACAAGCCGTTCGACAAGCTTGAAGTGCGCCAGGCGCTGGACATGGCGGTGAACAAGCAGGCCATCATCAAGGCCGTCTACCAGGGCGCCGGACAACTGGCCGTCAACGGCATGCCGCCGACCCAGTGGTCCTACGACGAGACCATCAAGGACGCCGGCTACAACCCGGAACAAGCCAAGCAACTGCTACAAGAGGCCGGAGTGCCCGAAGGCACCGAAGTCAGCTTGTGGGCCATGCCGGTGCAACGCCCCTACAACCCCAATGCCAAGCTGATGGCCGAGATGCTCCAGGCCGACTGGGCCAAGGTCGGTATCAAGGCGAAGATCGTCAGCTACGAATGGGGCGAATACAACAAGCGCGCCAAGGCCGGCGAGCACGACGCCCTGCTGATCGGCTGGACCGGCGACAACGGTGACCCGGACAACTGGCTGGGCGTGCTGTATGGCTGTGATGCCATCGGTGGCAACAACTATGGCCGTTGGTGCGATGCTGAGTTCGACCAGCGCATCAAGCAAGCCAAGGCTCTGAACGACAAGGAGCAACGCAGCGTCCTCTACAAAGAGGCTCAGCAGATCCTCAAGCGCGAAGTGCCGATCACCCCGATTGCCCACTCCACGGTGTACCAGCCGATGAGCAAGAAGGTCCAGGACTTCAAAATCAGCCCATTCGGTCTGGTTTCGTTCTACGGCGTCAGCGTCAGCGAGTAACCCACCCAAAGAGAACACCCGAGCCGGTTACCCACCGGCTCGGGTTTCGTGCCAGAGCGGCGTATCCGGCTGCTACTGATCCGCACTCGTCCTTCGGGGAAGCGCCATGCCGAACTATCCACAGCTACTGATCCGCCTGTTGTTGAGCGGCGCCCTCGCCGCTGCCAACCAGACTTATGCCGCCAGTGACGATCTGGTGGTCTGTACCGAAGCCAGCCCGGAAGGCTTCGATATTGCCCAATACACCGCCGCCACCACCGCCGATGCCTCGGCGGAAACCCTCTTCGAGCGCCTGCTGGCCTTCGCCCCCGGCACTACCCGGCTGATTCCCGGCCTGGCCGAACGCTGGGAGGTCTCCACCGACGGCCTGAGCTACACCTTTCATTTGCGCCAGGGGGTGAAATTCCATAGCACTGCCTGGTTCACTCCCAGCCGCGACTTCAACGCCGACGACGTGCTCTGGAGCTTCCAGCGTCAGCTCGACCCGCAACACCCCTGGCACGCGCAATCGCTGCGCGGCTTTCCCTACGCCGAAGCAATGGGCATGGCGGCGCTGATCGAGCGCATCGACAGGCTCGACGACAGCACCGTGCGCTTCGTCCTCAGACACCCAGAAGCGCCGTTTCTGGCCAATCTGGCCATGGGCTTCGCCTCGATCTACTCCGCCGAATACGCCGAGCAGTTGCTCAAGACCGGCACGCCGGAGCGGCTCAACAGCCAACCGATCGGCACGGGGCCATTCGTCTTCGAGCGCTACGCCAAGGATGCCCAGGTGCGCTATCGCGGCAATCCGCAGTACTGGCAGGGCGCGCCGGCACTAAAGCGACTGATCTTCGCCATCACCGCCGATCCCAATGTACGTCAGCAGAAACTCAAGGCCGACGACTGCCAGATCGCCCTGTACCCGCGCCCGGTGGATATTCCCGCGCTGAAAGCCGATCCCGCCTTGCGGGTACTGGAACTGGACTCGCTGCTGACCGCCTATATCGGCATCAACACCCGCCACCCGCCGCTGGACGATGTGCGCGTGCGTCAGGCGCTCAACCTGGCCTTCGACCGCGCGGCTTACCTGCGCGCGCAATACGGCGAAGGCGGTGCCAGCCCGGCGGTGGCGCCCTACCCCGCGACCCTGCTCGGCTACAACGAACGGCTCAGCCCCTGGCCGCACGATCCGGCCCGCGCGCGCCGGCTGCTCCGCGAGGCAGGTCATGAGAAGGGCTTCAAGCTGTCGATCTGGACCCGTCCCGGCGGCGGCCCGACCAACCCCAACCCGGGCATAGGCGCGCAGATGCTGCAGGCCGATCTCGCCGCCATCGGCATCCAGGCCGATATCCGCGTGTTCGAGTGGGGCGAGCTGATCAAGCGGGCGAAGAATGGCGAACACGACCTGGTGTTCATGGGCTGGGCCGGCGACAACGGCGACCCGGACAACTTCCTCACGCCCAACCTGTCCTGCGCCGCCGCCAAGAGTGGCGAGAACCAGGCCGGCTGGTGCGATGCGCGGTTCGACGCGCTGATCGGCCAGGCTCGCCAGGTGCAGCCGCCGGCGCAACGCGCCGAGCTGTATCGCCAGGCCCTGGCCATCTTCCATGAGCAGGCGCCCTGGATAGCCTTGGCCCACCCCAAGCAGTTCAGTGCGCTGCGCAAGGACGTGCGGGGCTTCGTCCTCAGCCCCATGGGCTCGAACAATTTTTCCAAGGTGAAATTCGACCCCTAGGGTGGATTAGCCGCGCAGCGGCGTAATCCACCGCATGGCCGAGGCAATCACCGCAACACAACAAACGGCGGATTACGCTTCGCTAATCCACCCTACATGACTACAACAACAGCGCCTGGCCATGCAGCCCGGCGCGCCGATCCAACCGTTGGAGTACTGACATCACATGCTGTCCTTCATAGCCAGACGCCTGGGGCTGCTGATCCCCACTTTCTTCGGGGTCACCCTGTTGACCTTCGCCTTGATCCGCCTGATTCCGGGCGATCCGGTGGAGGTGATGATGGGTGAACGCCGGGTCGACCCGCAGATGCACGCCGAGGCCATGGAGCGCCTGGGCCTGAACAAGCCGCTGTACGCCCAGTACCTCGACTACATCGGTGACCTGGCCCAGGGCGACCTGGGTGAATCGCTGCGCACCCGCACCAGCGTGTGGAACGAGTTCCTCACCCTATTCCCCGCCACCCTGGAGCTGTCGCTGGCTGCGCTGCTGTTCGCCGGCACCCTGGGGCTGAGCGCCGGAGTGATCGCCGCACTGAAACGCGGGTCGCTGTTCGACCACGGGGTGATGGGCATCGCCTTGACCGGCTACTCCATGCCGATCTTCTGGTGGGGCCTGCTGCTGATCATGTTCTTCTCGGTAAACCTGGGCTGGACCCCGGTGTCCGGGCGCATCGACCTGCTCTACGACATCCCGCCGGTAACGGGTTTCATGCTGATCGACAGCCTGCTCTCGGACGAGGAAGGCGCATTCGTCGATGCCCTGCAGCACTTGATTCTGCCGGCAGTGGTGCTCGGCACCATTCCCCTGGCGGTGATCGCGCGGATGACCCGCTCGGCGATGCTCGAAGTGCTGCGTGAAGACTACGTGCGCACGGCGCGGGCCAAGGGCCTGTCGCCGGCCCGCGTGGTGTTCGTGCACGGCCTGCGCAACGCGCTGATCCCAGTGCTCACGGTGTTCGGCCTGCAAGTCGGCGCCCTGCTGGCAGGCGCGGTGCTGACCGAGACCATCTTCTCCTGGCCGGGCATCGGCAAGTGGCTGATCGAGTCGATCGGCGCGCGCGACTATCCGGTGGTGCAGAACGGCATCCTGCTGATCGCCTGCCTGGTGATCCTGGTCAATTTCGTGGTGGACATCCTCTACGGCCTGGCCAACCCACGCATTCGCCACCAACGCTAAGAACCTGCCCATGGCCTGCTACGCGTCGGCGATACCGCATCAAAACCAGCTTCGGAATGCTCATGTGCAACAGCACACTCCGCTTCCTCAGCTGCCTTTTCTTTGTCTCGCGCTAGCTCGCGAGGCCGTGCACTGGTTCTACGGAGCCCACTTATGACCACTGAAACCCTAAACACCAGTCTCGATCAATCCCTGCTCTACCCCTCGCCGCTCAAGGAATTCTGGCAGGCCTTCGCCCACAACAAGGGCGCCGTGGCCGGCCTGCTGTTCATGCTGTTGGTGGTGTTCTGCGCGCTGTTCGCCCCCTGGGTAGCGCCCTATAACCCCAGCGAGCAGTTCCGCGACTTCCTGCTGACCCCGCCGGCCTGGCTGGAAGGCGGTCAGGCGCAGTTCCTCCTCGGCACCGACGAGCTGGGCCGCGACCTGCTCTCGCGGCTGATCCACGGCGCGCGCCTGTCGCTGATGATTGGCCTGGCTTCGGTGCTGATGTCGCTGATCCCCGGCATCCTCCTCGGCCTCACCGCCGGCTTCTTCCCGCGCCTGCTCGGGCCCTCGATCATGCGCCTGATGGACGTGATGCTGGCCCTGCCCTCGCTGCTGCTGGCGGTGGCCATCGTCGCCATCCTCGGCCCCGGCCTGATCAACACGGTGATCGCCATCGCCATCGTCTCGCTGCCGGCCTACGTGCGCCTGACCCGCGCGGCGGTGATGGGCGAACTGCACCGCGACTACGTGACCGCCTCGCGCCTGGCCGGCGCCGGCCTGCTGCGCCTGATGTTCGTCACCGTGCTGCCCAACTGCATGGCGCCGCTGATCGTCCAGGCCACCCTGAGTTTCTCCTCGGCGATTCTCGACGCCGCCGCCCTGGGTTTCCTCGGCCTCGGCGTGCAACCGCCGACGCCCGAGTGGGGCACCATGCTGGCCTCGGCGCGCGACTACATCGAGCGCGCCTGGTGGGTGGTCTCCTTGCCCGGCCTGACCATTCTGCTCAGTGTGCTGGCGATCAACCTGATGGGCGACGGCCTGCGCGACGCACTGGACCCGAAACTCAAGAATGCCGTCTGAGGAGCCCCGGATGAATGATCGACTAGCCCGGATGCCATCCGGGACCGCCCCCCCATGAATCGCCCCGGATTGCATCCGGGCT
>JBFKAF010000282.1:0-5034 GCA_041621735.1 Pseudomonas sp. | reverse complement strand
GGAGGCCGCCGGGGCCATCCAGTCATCCTTGCCGTAGACGCGAATCTGCCCCGGCGCGGCGCCGGTGTATTCACTCAGGAACGCCTGCATGGCCTGGGGTTTGGCCGGCAGGGTCACATCGGTTTCGGTGGCCAGCACCAACTGGGCCGCCTTGGAGATCAGAAAGTGCACCTCGCGCTCTTCCTGCACCAGGCAGTCGAGCAGGCGCAGGCCATATTGCGCGCCGGAGGCGCCGGTCATGGCCAAGGTCACGCGATCCGGTCCAGTCATAGTCAGTCCTCCAGGGCCTTGGCCAGCTTGCCGTGCAGGCCGCCGAAACCGCCGTTGCTCATGATCACCACCTGGGTGCCTGGCGTCGCCTGCGCCTTGACTCCTTCGATGATCGCCTCCAGCGAATCGCAGACCTGGGTCGGCACGCTCGACGAGGCCACCGTCGCGGCCAGATCCCAGCCGAGGTTGGCCGGCGCGTACCAGTACACCGAGTCGGCCTGCTGCACCGACTCCGGCAAGCCAGCGCGATGGGCGCCGAGCTTCATCGAGTTGGAGCGCGGCTCCACCACGGCGATCAGCTGAGCACTGCCGATACGCTTGCGCAGGCCGTCGAGGGTGGTGGCGATGGCGGTCGGGTGGTGCGCGAAGTCGTCGTAAATCGTCACGCCGTTGACCTCGGCGACCTTCTCCATGCGCCGTTTGGCGTTCTTGAACTCGCCCAGCGCGGCGATGCCCTGGGCCGGCACCACCCCGACATGCCGCGCCGCCGCCAGTACGCCCAGGGCATTGGCGACGTTGTGCTGGCCGGTCAGCTGCCAATCGACCACGCCTTCGACCTTGCCGGCGAAACTCACCTCGAAGCGCGAACCGTCCTCGCTGAGCAGCCGCGCCTGCCACTGACCGTCCGCCCCGGTGGTCTGTACCGGGGTCCAGCAGCCCATCTCGATGACCCGTTGCAGCGCGCCTTCGCTGGCCGGATGAATGATCAGGCCGGCGCCGGGAATGGTCCGCACCAGATGATGGAACTGCCGCTCGATGGCCGCGAGATCCGGGAAGATGTCCGCGTGATCGAACTCCAGGTTGTTCAGGATGGCCGTACGCGGGCGGTAATGGACGAACTTCGAGCGTTTGTCGAAGAAGGCGCTGTCGTACTCGTCGGCCTCGACCACGAAGAACGGAGTGCCGCCCAGGCGCGCGGAGATGCCGAAATTCTGCGGCACGCCGCCGATCAGGAAGCCCGGACTCATGCCGGCGTGCTCCAGCACCCAGGCCAGCATGCTGCTGCTGCTGGTCTTGCCGTGGGTACCGGCCACCGCCAACACCCAGCGCCCCTGCAGCACGTGGTCGGCCAGCCACTGCGGACCACTGACATAGGCCAGGCCCTTATTCAGCACATGCTCCACCGCCGGGTTGCCGCGCGACAGGGCGTTGCCGATAACCACCAGGTCCGGCTCCGGCTCGAGTTGCGCAGGATCATAGCCCTGGGTCAGTTCGATGCCCTGGGCCTGCAACTGAGTGCTCATGGGCGGGTAGACATTGGCGTCGGAACCGGTCACCCGGTGACCCAATTCCTTGGCGAGAACGGCCAGCGAACCCATGAAGGTGCCGCAGATACCGAGAATATGGATGTGCATGAATAACCTCTGAGACAGGCAGCCGAGGCCCGAAAAACCTGGCGGCAGATTAGCACAGCGACCCTCGTGCAGGAGCCGTGGAGCATCACCCGGCAGGGGAAATGATTTCCTCCGGCGGGCGCCTCTGCTGAGCACCCGGGCCGGACAAAGTCCCCGTATCAGAACCCTGCCAGCCATCGCAGTAACCGACCAGGGCGGCCCAGAAGCAAGGCATCGAGCGATTCGCGGTGCGCTCGACAATAGACTAAATCAAACGCTTGCTTGGATTGCGTATTCAAAAAGCTTTAGGCAGCATCGAGTCTTCGCAGGCGTAACCCCTGCGCCGCCAATCCAGCCAATAGAAGCCGAGGCCCGCCATGCGCATAGTCCAAGCCACCCTGGAGCACCTGGACCTGCTGACCCCGCTGTTCGTCAGATACCGTGAGTTCTATAACGAGTTGCCCTACCCCGACTCCTCGCGCAAGTTTCTGGAAACCCGCCTGCGCCGCAAAGAGTCGGTGATCTACCTGGCGCTGGCCGATGACGAAGACAAGCTGCTCGGCTTCTGCCAGCTCTACCCGAGCTTTTCTTCGCTGTCGCTCAAGCGCGTGTGGATTCTCAACGACATCTACGTCGCCGAAGACGCGCGCCGGCAACTGGTCGCCGACCGCCTGCTGCAAACCGCCAAGAAGATGGCCAAAGAGACCAGCGCCGTGCGCATGCGCGTTGCCACCAGCCGCGATAACGACGTGGCGCAGAAGGTCTATGAGTCCATTGGCTTCGTCGAAGACGAGCAATTCAAGAACTACGTGCTGCCGATCAACGGCGACTGAGGCGTACCGTCGCTTAACCGCTCAGGCTGAGCCACAAGCCCAGCCCCAACTGAGCCGTCAGCAGCCCCAACAGGGCCAGCCTCCACCCCGCTGGCCAGCCACGCGAACGCGCCGGCAACACGGGGTGCTGCAACGGACGCTGCAAGGCCTGGCGAAACTCCGACAAGGCCTCGAAACGCGCACTCGGCTGCGGCGCCAGGGCCCGCGCCAATACACCGTCCCAGCCAGCGGGCAGATAACCGCTGAACGAGGCCAACGGCACGTAGTGACTCTGCGCGCCGCCCTCCGGGCAGGCGACTTCCGGCCAACGGCCACAGAGCAGCCAATAGGTCAGCGCCGCCACGGCGAACTGATCGGCGCGACCATCCGCCCGCCCCTCGCCGCGCAATTCCGGCGCCAGCGGTATTGCCTCATCGGGTAAGCGTTGCCGGGGTACGCCCGGTAACAGCGCGGCATGCTCGGGCAACACCAGCAGACGGCCGCCGTCGCTAACCAGGATATGTCGCGGGCTCAACCACAGCCCTTGCATACCCCGCCGCTGCAACGCCCGCACCGCCGCGATCAGTTGATCGAGCAAGGCCAACAGGGTTTGTCCATCCAGCGGCGCATG
Organism: Pseudomonas sp.; assembly: GCA_041621735.1. Classification (GTDB taxonomy): domain Bacteria; phylum Pseudomonadota; class Gammaproteobacteria; order Pseudomonadales; family Pseudomonadaceae; genus Aquipseudomonas. The sequence goes on along the minus strand of JBFKAF010000282.1, from coordinate 1,987 downwards.
CGCGGCCGCCCAGTCGTTGAGGCTGCGCATCCCCGGCGCCGGCAACTCGAACAGCAGGAACGCATGCCGACGCGGTTGATGGGACGACAGCACCTGCGGCAAGCTGGCCACCGGGCTGCGGCGCAAGGCCCATTCGCGCTGCCAGAAGGCCTCATCGGCCGCCTCCTCGGCCAGCCACAGCAACGCCTCGCACCCCGCCCCATCACGGGCCTTGAACAGCCGTCCTGGCGGGCCGAAGGCACAGCCGCTGAGCAAGGTCCAGCCATCCAGCTGCATACCCGCCACCGCCTCGGACAGCGCCGGCCACTGCTCCCGCGCGGTAGCGGGTGGCGGGCTGTCGGCCGCGCCCGGCAAGAGCAATACCGCGGCGCCCGGCGCACTCAGCAGTGGCGCCAACAATGCCGGCAGGCGGGCCGCGCTGAGCGCCTCGCACTGACCGTGGAAGGCCTGCAAATCGGCCACAGCGAGCAATGGCTGGGGCGCCAGCAGCAGCGCCTCGCCCTGGTTCAACGGCAGCCGGTGCTGCACCAGCGCCAGCTCGGCCTGCATCCCCAACTGCATGCCGTCACGTCCGACCAGACTGTGCAAGCCGCTGGCCTGGTAGCGCAGCAGACCAATCGCGCCAGCCTGGAAAAACTGCACCTCGTCGCCCTGCACCAGCAACAGCCCGGCGTTCAACTGTGGAATGCTGCGGCCTGTTTGCTGGCGGAAAAATAGTCGCTGGTTGAGCGCCGCCAGGACCTGACGCGCCGCCTGCACCTCGCTCCAGCCGTGCGGGGTACAACGATAGTCGGCGAACACTTGATCCAGGTAGCGCTCCAGCCGCTGCACCACATCGGGGCAGTCGCGCGCCCACAGCAGCGCCACCAGCAGTACCGGCGCGCGGCCCTGACGGCCGGCCAGCCACCTCGCCCGAGTCCGCGCCGCCTGGGCTGGCAGGTCGATTCCATGGCCCTGCACCAGGCTCACGGCGGGATGATCCATACGTTCTATCGACATCGCTAGCACTCCCCAGGACGTGACAGTCCGGAGCGTTGCAGCCTTTATGCCGACTCGCTGCCGCTTGTCGCCTACGCGGATGACGCTTTAAGGTGAGTAGCTCTACCAGCCGAGTCGAATAACCATGTGGTCGCTCCGCGCCTGGCGCCGCCAGCGCATCCTTGCCCGTCACCCCGTCACGCCCGCGACCTGGGCCGCGGTGCGGCGTGGCTTACCGATACTCGACGGCCTGAACGAGGCCGAAGACCAGCGCTTGCGTGAGCGCGCGCAGTTATTCCTGCATCACAAACACCTCACCGCCTTGCCCGGCGTCGAGCTCGATGAGCTGGCGCGCCTGACCCTCGCGGCACAAGCCGAACTGCCGCTGCTGCACCTGCCCGAGCGGGACTGGTACCGTGGCTTTCGCGAAATCGTCCTCTACCCGGACGACTTCGTCAGCCCGCAACGCCACCGCGACGCCAGTGGCGTGGTGCATGAGTGGGACGCCGCACACAGCGGCGAAGCCTGGCAGCAAGGCCCGGTGATCCTCGCCTGGCCTGGCGTGCAGACCAGCGGCGACTGGGATGCCTACAACCTGGTGATCCACGAACTGGCGCACAAGCTGGATATGCTCGGCGGCGACGCCAACGGCTTGCCGCCGCTGCACCGCGACATGCGCGTCAAGGACTGGGCCAATGCCATGCAGAGCGCCTATGACCGGCTCAACGCGCAACTGGACGCCAATCCCGCGGCGGACACCGCCCTCGACCCCTACGCCGCCGAGGATCCGGCGGAATTCTTCGCGGTGACCAGCGAGTACTTCTTCAGCGCCCCGGATCTACTCACCGCCGCCTTCCCGGCGGTGTACGCGCAGCTCAAGCTGTTCTACCGGCAAGACCCCCTGGCGCGCCTGCAACGCCTGCTGGCCAGCCATCCCGACTATCGCACTAGCGCCAAAGAACACCACTGCACGACCAATGGCTAAGCAGCCCGGCATAGCAACGACCGG
>JBFKAF010000281.1:0-5035 GCA_041621735.1 Pseudomonas sp. | reverse complement strand
TGGAATAGCCCAGCGCCAGGAGGAAACCCTCGTCGCCACGGGCCAAGGCCTGCAAGCGCTGCGCGCGGCTGGTCGGGAAATCCAGGGGTTCGCGGGTCATGTCCGGCACCTCGGCGGCGCTCGGTCGCTCGCGGGCCAGCAAACCCTCGGCGGCGAGCAGATCGAGCACCCGCGGGCAGCTTTCCAGCTGCGCCGTGGCATCGACCTGCGGGCCCGGATGCGCGCCCTCGGCCAGCAGGGCGAAGTCCAGCAGACGATGGCTGTAGTCGAAGGTCGGGCCGAGTAACTGGCCGCCCGGCAAATCCTTGAAGGTCGCCGAGATGCGCCGCGACAGCTGCATCTGCGTAGTATCCAGCGGCAGGCTGGCTCCAAAACGCGGCAGCGTGGTGCGGTAGGCACGCAACAGGAAAATCGCCTCCAGCAGGTCGCCGGCCGCCTGTTTGATCGCCAGGGCGGCCAGCTCGCTGTCATACAGCGAGCCTTCGCTCATCACTCGCGCCACCGCCAGGGGCATCTGCTGCCGCACCTGTTCGACCGTCAGCTCGGGAATCGAGGTATCGCCGCGGCGCATCTTGGCCAGCAGCTGGTGGGCATTGTCGATGGCGCGCTCGCCACCCTTGACCGCGACATACATCAGGCAGCCTCCTCTAGGTTGAACAGCACCCGGGTGCTGCGCGGCAGGCCGATGACCTGTTGGCCGGCGGCGAAGAAGGCATCCAGGCCGCGGGGGAAGGTATTGCGCGCACTACGCTGCTGCCAGAACGCGGACGCCAGCGGCAGGCTGACCGCGCGTACATCCTTGATCCCCGGCCCGCGCCAGCGCAGCGTGCCGCCACCGTCCAGGGCGTCGAGCTGGATCAGCAAGGTGCAGGACTGATCGGGGTAGCGCTCACTGCCGTTGTCGAAGGCCGACAGATCGTTCAACTCGGGTTCGTCGAGCAGGGCGAACAACGCCACCTCGCGCTCGGCGACGATCGGACAGCCGCAGTGAAAGGCCAGGTTGGCGCGGATCGCCGCGGTATCGAAACGTGGCGCCAGCCACAGCGGGGTGTCGGCATCGAGAAAGGCCAGGCACAGGGCGTAGGTCGCCGGCTGCAAACCGTCCAAGGCCAACGCGCGATCCATGCCCTGGATCAGCCCAGGTTCGGCCAGCGCCTTGAGCGCCGCGCGAAAGCTGACCTGCGCATCCAGCACCGGGTCATTGAAGGCCGGTTGCAGCCAGTGAGAAACATGCTCGGCAGTCATCAATCTTCTCCTCGGACCAGGGTGAAAAACTCCACCTGGGTGGTTGCGGTTGCGGCGGCCGTGGCGGCGCGACGAGCGTGCTGGGCGGCGGCCAGGGGTTCTATCAGCGTGTCGAGCCAGTGCTGTTGCTGGGCGCCCTGCAGGTGGGCATCGGCCAGGGCCGCCAGCTCGGCATGTGCCTTATCGCGCCCGGCCACGTAGCTGTAACCGGTGCGCCCGTCGGCCAGGCGCACCACACAGCGGGTCACGCTCATTTCGCCGAGGTTGAAGGCCTCGCCGGTACCGCCCATGCGCCCGCGCACCAGGGTCATGCCGATTTCCGGCGCGCGGATCAGGCGATACTCGGTGTCTTGCAAGGCGTCCTGAAACGGCTTCAAGGCCTGGCCGGCGCGGGCCAGCACGCCCATCCAGCGCTGACGCGCGGGCGTGTGTGCTGCGTTGTGTGGGTCACTGCTGTTCATCGGGAGGTTCTCCATCAGGTCGCGACGTGGTACTGGAAGCGATCGGCACGGCTGACCGACAGCGACAGCTCGACCGGCCGAACGGCCTGGTCGCGGGAAAGGGTGAGTACGCTGAGCAGCGCTGTCTGTTGCGGCATCAACAGGCGGTTGGCCTCGTCGCGACTCGGCAGGCGCGCGCCGATCCGGCTGAAGCTGCGGCTCAACTGCAGCTCGCGCGCGGCCAGGTAGTGACGTAGCGAGCCGCCCTGATAATCCGCCAGGCGCGGCGCATGGGAAGCGCAGAAGCGATGACGGATCAGACTGACCGGCTGGCCATCGAGCAGACGCAGGGTGACCAGCTCGATCAGCTCGGCATCCTCCGTTAGCTGCAAGTGCTGGCTTTCTTCGCGGCTGGCCGCCCGCCGACAGCGCTCGAGCAACTGCGCCTCAACCCGATGGCCGAGCGCCGACAACGACTCGCTGTAAGCGCTGCCGGCCAATACCGGATAGATCAAGGGCCCGGCCAACACCCGCGTGCCTTTGCCCTGTTGACGCAGCAGGCGCCCTTCGAGCACCAGCTCGTCCACCGCGCGGCGCAATGTGTGGCGGTTGACCGCAAAGCGCGCGGCCAACTGCAATTCGCCGGGCAGGTAGTCGCCGGGGGCGAACTGCAGCAGTTCGCTGCGCAGCACGCCGGCCAACTCGCGGTACAGCGGCTCCTGGCGCATGGCATCGCGGCGCGGGACTCGATCTTGTCTAGACAACTGCATAGTTGAAAAAAGGCGCATCAACGCGCCCTCCTCGGTTAGATAAACTGTTTGCGCAGGCGCTGCGAGAGGACGTCGATCACGGTCACCACCAGAATGATCACGATCAGCAAGGCGCAGGTCTGGGCGAACTGGAAACCGCGAATCGCCTCCCAGAGGATCACCCCGATACCGCCGGCGCCGACCATGCCGACCACCGTGGCCGAGCGCACGTTGGACTCGAAGCGGTACAAGGAATAAGAGATCCACAGCGGCAGCACCTGTGGCACCACGCCGAAAATCACTTCCTGCAGGGCACTGGCGCCGGTGGCGCGCACCCCCTCGACGGGCCCCGGATCGATGGCCTCGACCGCCTCGGCGAACAGCTTGGCGAGCACCCCGGTGGTGCTGATAAACAGTGCCAGCACGCCGGCGAACGGGCCGAGACCGACCGCCACCACGAACAGCATGGCGAAGACCATCTCGTTGATTGAACGGCAGGCATCCATCAGGCGCCGTACCGGCTGGTACACCCACCAGGGCACAATGTTCTCGGCACAGAGAATGCCCAGCGGAATGGCGCAGACAATCGCCAACAGGGTGCTCCACAGGGCGATCTGCACGGTGACGATCATCTCCTTGAGGTACAGCTGCCAGTTGCTGAAGTCCGGGGGGAAGAAGTCGCCGGCGAAAGTCGCCATGTTGCCGGAGTCGCGAATCAGCGCCAGCGGGTCCATCTCGGCGCCCTGCCAGGACCAGGCCAGCACGAGCAGAAACAGCCCCCAACCAAACAACTGCATCCAGGAGCGTTTGCCGGCGCCATCGGCCAGCGGCGCGGTAGTCAAAGTGGTCATAACAGCATCTCGAAAGGAGTGACCCGTACAACCTGCCCGCCCTTGCAGGCGAGCAGGTGTGGACGGTTAACCGGCGCTGGCGGTGTTCTTCGGTTCAAGCTCGGCCATACGTTTTTCCAACTTGGCGAGCTGCTCATCCAGCTCGTGCAACTTGGCTTGTTTGTCGGCGTCGGACAGCTTGGCGTTGTTGGCCACCTCGGTGCGCTGCTTGAACAGCTCGAGCTGGCGAATCGGCAGCAACTGGTCGTCGTCCGAGGCGCGGAACTGACCCCACTGCAGGCCTTCGAGGGTCTTCTTCTCCTGCGCCTTGGCGCCGTAGCTCATAAAGAACGTGCGCAGCTTGTGCTTGCTCTCGGCTGCCAGGTTCTTGCGCCAGACGATCGGGTCGGCCGGGATCAACGGCGAGGTCCAGATCACTTTCAGCTGCGCGGCCTTGTCCGGCGCGGTCATTTGCAAGCGCTGCATGCCCTCGCTGTTGAAGGTGCCGACGTCGACCTGCTTATTGGCCACCGACAGCGCGTTGACTTCATGGCTGCCGTTCAACGCGCGCTTGAAGATGCGGTTGGCATCGGCATTGTTCTTGGCGAACACGTAGTAGCCGGGCACCAGGTAGCCGGAGGTGGAGTTCGGATCGCCGTTAGCGAAGGCCAGGTCCTTGGCGTTTTTCAGCATGTCGGCGATGGAGTTAATCGGGCTGTCCTGGTGCGTCACCATCAGGCTGTAGTAACCCTGGGTGCCGTCGGCCGCCACGGTCTGGGCGAAGATTTCACCGCCGGCGCGATCCACCGCCTCCATCGCCGCCTTGTTGCCGTACCAGGCCACATCCACCTTGTCGAAGCGCATGCCCTGGATGATCCCGGCATAGTCCGGCGCGAAGAAGGCGTTGATCTTCAGACCGGTCTGCTGACTCATGTCGGCCAGAAAGGGGTCCCACAGGGTCTTGAGGTTTTGCGACGACTCGGTGGAGATGATGCCGAAGTTGATTTCCTGCTCGGCGGCTTGGGCAGCGCCCAGAGCGGCGCCGGTAAGCAATGCAGATGCGGCGAGGACACGGCTAATGCGCTTGAACATGCGGAGCACTCCAGTTGCGGGTTGGTATTCGGGGATTGGCACGAGCGCCAGCGCAGCCTTCAGGCCTTGGCCAGTGCCAGCGGTAATGCGGGCGCACGTAGGCGGCGCGTCTTGTCGGCCAGCAGCAGACCGGCATCCAGGTCGGCGCCGTAGAGGTCATTGAGAAAATGCGAATTGAGGCTGTCGGTCGCACCATCGAAATGGATACGCCCGCCCTTGAGCGCTACGGCGCGCTGGCAGTAGCGCATGGCGTAATCGACTTGATGCAAGGTGACCACCACTGTCTTGCCGTCGCGGTGGTTGATGTCGGCGAGAATCTCCATGACCTTGCGCGCCGACTCCGGATCGAGCGAGGCAATCGGCTCATCGGCGAGAATCACTTCGGCGCGCTGACACAGGGCCCGGGCAATCGCCACACGCTGCTGCTGGCCACCGGACAGGGTCGAGGCGCGCTGCAAGGCCAGGTCGGCCAGGCCAACCCTGTCCAGGGCCTGCATGGCGCGCTGCTTTTCTTCGCCGCTGAAACGGCCCAAGGTGCCGCGCCAGCGCGGCATTCGACCCAGACAGCCGAGCAGTACGTTGTGCAGCACGCTGAGGCGGTCGACCAGGTTGAACTGCTGAAAGATGTAGCCGATGTCGGCGCGCAGGCGACGCACCTCGCCATTCAACCGCCCCTGCG
>JBFKAF010000280.1:0-5047 GCA_041621735.1 Pseudomonas sp. | reverse complement strand
GTTGCAGGAGGCGTTAAGGCTTTCCGTCAGGCGGACATGCACACCGGCCCCAACATGCAACCCCCGGGTTTGTGCGTATCGGCTCAGGGACATCACCAACTGGCGCACACTCCAGGGAGCGGGGGCCAGTATACCCGAAACCGCCGCGCTGCGATCAGGCACCTTGGTCATTGCTTTCATCGGCCAGGGCATGGTCGACGCGTTCGAGCAGGCTGCGCACCTGATCGCGGGTCGAGGTCGCCTGCTGATCCGCGTGCTGTTGTTTGTGCAGCAGGTCGTGGGTGATGTTCAGGGCAGCCATCACCGCCACGCGGTCGGCGCCTATGACTTTGCCGCTGCTGCGGATCTCGCGCATTTTTCCATCCAGGTAGCGCGCGGCACTCTCCAGTTTGGCGCGCTCGTCCGATGGACAGGCGATGCAATATTCTTTATCCAGAATCTGGACGGTGACGGTATCGGTCTGGCTCATTAGTCCTGCTCCAGGGCTTTAAGGCGCGAAATCATCGATTCGACCTTGTGCCGGGCCATTTCGTTCTTTTCGATCAGATGGGCGCGTTCGACGCGCCAGGCCTTTTCATTCGCCAGGAGGAGTCGGTTGTTGGCCTTCAGCTGCTCAACGCGCTGGATCAGCAACTCCAGCTTGGTCGTCAGGGCGTGCAGGTCGGCGTCTTCCATGGGGTCTCGCTAAGGCAAGGGTTGACCGGATATATAGGCGTGTCCCCGCTCGGGGTCAAACCATCGGGGTGTGTTTAGCGCCTGTTGGTTCGAGGCGGCGCCTGCGCAGTCATGTTCCCTCGCTTGAACTGCGTCTGCATCAATCATCAACAGGCGTCGGCGGCCTTGGATGGTCTTGGCGCGCCTGCCGATGCTAGGATACGAGGCCTCCATTCTAGTGATTGCGCCGTCTGGCGCCTAGTGATCTATGCCGACTTCCAGTTCTCCCTATAGCGCTTTCGCCGCCCTGCTTGCCAGCAGCGGTCACTCCGTTTCCCCCGCCGAGTTGCATGGTCTGTTGCTAGGGCGCAGTTGCGCCGGCGCCGGCTTCGAGATCGATGCCTGGCTGGTGGATGCCGCCGAACTGCTCGGCGCTGCGCCGCAAGACACCGTGCGCCAGGCGCTGATCGGTCTGCAGGAGATGGTCAAGGGCGAGTTGTCCGGCGACGAGGTCACCGTGGTCCTGTTGCTGCCAACCGATGACGCACCGCTGAGCGAACGTGCCGTGGCCCTTGGCCAGTGGTGCCAGGGCTTTCTCGGCGGCTTCGGCCTCACCGCTCGCGACAGCGCCATGAGCGCCGAGGCCATGGAGGTGCTCCAGGACCTCTCGGCGATCGCCCAGGTGCAGAATGCCCTGGAGGAGTCGGAAGACGGCGAAAACGACTATATGGAAGTGATGGAGTACCTGCGTGTGGCGCCGTTGCTGCTGTTCAGCGAATGCGCCAAGCCGGTGGCGCCGAGCGCGAAGCCGTCGCTGCACTGATTTTTCATGCATCAACAAGTAGTGGACTCGAACCGCCCATGATCAGCATCCCCAAGTCGGAATACGCCCGTCGGCGCAAGGCGCTGATGGCGCAGATGGAACCCAACAGCATCGCCATTCTGCCGGCCGCGCCGGTGTATATCCGCAACCGCGATGTCGAGCATGTGTATCGCCAGGACAGCGACTTTCAATACCTCTCCGGCTTCCCCGAGCCGGAGGCGGTGATCGCGCTGATTCCCGGTCGCGAGCATGGCGAATACGTGCTGTTCTGCCGCGAACGCGATCCCGAGCGCGAGCTGTGGGACGGCTTGCGCGCCGGTCAGGACGGTGCGATCGGCCAGTACGGCGCCGACGATGCCTTCCCGATTGGCGATATCGACGACATCCTGCCCGGCCTCATCGAAGGCCGTGAGCGGGTGTATTACGCCATGGGTACCAATCAGGAGTTCGACCGCCACCTGATGGACTGGATCAACGTGATCCGCTCCAAGGCCCGGCAGGGCGCGCAACCGCCGAACGAGTTCGTCGCCCTCAATCATCTGCTGCATGACCTGCGTCTGTACAAGAGTGCCAACGAGGTGAAGGTGATGCGCGAGGCCGCGCGGATCTCCGCGCAGGCCCATGTCCGCGCCATGCAGACCAGTCGCGCCGGTCTGCACGAATATCACCTGGAAGCCGAGCTGGATTACGAGTTCCGCAAGGGCGGGGCGAAGATGCCGGCCTACGGTTCGATTGTCGCGGCCGGCAAGAATGCCTGCATCCTGCATTACCGCGAGAACGACGCGCTGCTCAAGGACGGCGATCTGGTGCTGATCGATGCCGGCTGCGAGATCGACTGCTATGCCAGCGACATCACCCGCACCTTTCCGGTCAGCGGGCGGTTTTCACCGGAGCAGAAGGCGATTTACGAGCTGGTGCTGGCCTCGCAGGAGGCGGCGTTCAAGGAAATAGCCCCCGGCAAGCACTGGAACGAGGCCCACGAGACCACGGTACGGGTAATCACTGCCGGGCTGGTGGAGCTGGGCCTGCTGCAGGGCGAGGTCGATGAGCTGATCGCCAGCGAGGCCTACAAAGCCTTCTACATGCACCGTGCCGGCCACTGGCTGGGCATGGATGTGCACGACGTCGGCGAGTACAAGGTCGGCGGCGAATGGCGCGTACTGGAGGTCGGCATGGCCATGACCGTCGAGCCGGGCATCTACATCGCGGTGGATAATCCGAACGTGGCGAAGAAGTGGCGCGGTATCGGCGTGCGCATCGAGGATGACGTGGTCGTGACTAAAAATGGCTGTGAAATCCTCAGCGGCGGCGTGCCGAAAACCGTCGCCGAGATCGAGGCGCTGATGCTCGAAGCGCGTGCCGAGGTCGCCTGACGCCATGCAACGGGTCAGTATCGCGATCATCGGCGGTGGTCTGGTTGGTGCCAGCCTGGCCCTGGCGCTGCAAGGCGCCGCCAAGGCGCGTGGTTGGCAGATCTGCCTGATCGAGCCCTTCGCCCCCGGTGAGGGCTATCAGCCGAGCTATGACGCGCGCTCCACCGCGCTGTCCTATGGCTCGCAACAGATTTATCAACGGCTCGGCCTGTGGCAGCAGATCGCCCCGCGTGCCGAGCCGATCGCGCAGATCCATGTGTCCGACCGTGGCCGCTTTGCCGCGGCGCGGCTGAGCGCCCAGGACGAAGGGGTGCCGGCCCTCGGCTACGTGGTGGAGAACGCCTGGCTGGGCCAATGCCTGTGGCAGGCGCTGGACCGGCAGGTGGTCAGCTGGCGCAGCCCGGCCCAGGTGACCGCGATGCAGGCCCTGGCGGACGGTTATCGGCTGACCCTGGACGATGAATCCACCCTGGACTGCGATCTGGCGATTCTCGCCGATGGCGGCCGTTCGGGTTTGCGCGAACAACTGGGCATCGGCGTGCAGCACCGCGAGTATGGGCAGAGCGCGCTGATCGCCAATGTCAGTGCGCAGGAGGCCCATCGCGGCCAGGCCTTCGAGCGCTTTACCGAAGACGGGCCCATGGCCCTGTTGCCGTTGCCGGACAATCGCTGCGCCCTGGTCTGGACTCGCAGCAGCGTCGATGCCGAGCGTTTGCGCGGATTGGATGAAGCGCGTTTTCTCGACGAGCTGCAGCAGGCCTTCGGTTACCGGCTCGGCGCCTTGCGCCAGGTCGGCGCGCGGCATCTTTATCCGCTGGCCTTGATCGAGGCGCAGGAGCAGGTGCGGCCCCATCTGGTGGTGCTCGGCAACGCCGCGCACAGCCTGCATCCGATTGCCGGTCAGGGCTACAACCTGTCCTTGCGCGACACCCTGGCACTGGCCGCGACGCTGCTCGACAGCCGCGCCGCACTCGGCGACTTCGCCACCTTGCAGGCCTATCTGCAGCGTCAGCGGGCCGATCAACAGCTCACTGTGGGTTTCTCCGATCAGGTGACCCGGCTGTTCAGCACCTCCGCGCCGTTGCTCGCGGCCGGACGTAGTCTGGGCCTGCTGGGCCTGGATGTGCTGCCGCCGGCCAAGCGCTGGTTCGCTCGCCAGGCCATGGGCCTGGGCACCCGCCCTACATGAGCGTGGCTGCATGAATGCTCGCCGCTTGGCTCGTCGCGCGCGCTTGCTGCGCTTCGGCCTGAACCTCTATCCGCCTTACCTCGGCGCCGGTGTGAGGGTGCAGCACATCAGTGCCGACTGCCGCCAGGCACGGGTGAAAATGGCGCTGCGCTGGTACAACCGCAATTTCGTCGGCACCCAGTTCGGTGGTTCGCTGTACAGCATGGTCGACCCTTTTTACATGCTCTTGCTGATGCCGCTGCTCGGCGACGAGTACCTGGTCTGGGATAAGGCCGCGAGCATCGAGTTCGTCAGCCCCGGCAAGGGCCCGGTGTTCGCCGAGTTTCGCATCGACGACGCCTTGCTGGCGGATATCCGCGCGCACACCGCCGGCGGTGAGAAGTATTTGCCGCAGCTCAGCGTCGAGGTACGCGACGCGCAGGGCCAGTTGGTGGCCAAGGTGCACAAGACCCTCTACGTCCGCCTCAAGCCGCGTGCGCGGCAGGCCTCATAAGGAAATTCAAGCATGCGTGCGGATCTGATCATCGTCGGTGCCGGTATGGTCGGCAGTGCCTTGGCCCTGGCCTTGCAGGAGGCTGGTCTGGACATCCTGCTGGTCGATGGCGGCTCGCTCAGCGTCAAGCCGTTTGACCGTAACGCCCCCTTCGAACCGCGTGTCAGTGCGCTGTCAGGGGCCAGCCAGCGAGTGCTGGAACGTCTTGGCGTATGGCCCGGAATCGTCGCGCGGCGCTGCAGTGGCTATGGCGAGATGCGGGTATGGGACGGCTCCGGCACCGGACAGATTCACTTCAGTGCGGCCAGCGTGCATGCCGAGACGCTCGGCCATATCGTCGAAAACCGCGTGGTGCAGGATGCCCTGCTCGAGCGCTTGCACGAGAGCAATATCGGTCTGTTGGCGAACGCCCGACTGGAACAGCTGCGCCGTTCCGGCGATGACTGGCTGCTGACCCTGGACGATGGCCGGCAACTGCGCACGCCGCTGCTGATCGCCGCCGACGGTGCCAATTC
>JBFKAF010000279.1:0-5070 GCA_041621735.1 Pseudomonas sp. | reverse complement strand
CGTGCCGCTGGTGGTGCTGATCAACGGCGGCAGTGCCTCGGCCTCGGAAATCGTCGCCGGCGCCTTGCAGGATCACAAGCGTGGCGTGCTGATGGGCACCGACAGCTTCGGCAAGGGCTCGGTGCAAACCGTGCTACCGCTGAACAACGACCGCGCCCTGAAACTCACCACCGCGCTGTACTACACGCCGAACGGCCGCTCGATCCAAGCCCAGGGCATCGCCCCGGACATCGAAGTCGCGCGGGCCAAACTGACCCGCGAGCCGGGTGAGCAAAACGTCAAGGAAGCCGACCTGCAGGGCCACCTGGGCAACGGCAACGGCGGCGCGGACAAGCCGAGTAAGGGCAAGACCAACGCACCAGCCCGCCCGCAGGATGACGACTACCAGCTGAGTCAGGCCCTGACCCTGCTCAAGGGTTTGAACATCACCCGCGGCAAATAGGCCGCACAGAAAAAAGCCCGGACGCGATGCCGGGCTTTTTTCTGCCTGTACGACTACAGGTAGCTGCTGGTCATCTCGTCGACGAAGCCCTCGGCGCGCAGTTCATCCAGCGCTTTCTGCAAACGCTGCACCACCTCATCGGGGGTGTCCTTATTCAGCGCCAGATAGAGTTCGGCATCGTTGAAACGCAGCACCGTGGTCAATCCGCTGACACCTTCCTGCTTCGCCAGATAACGCCCAACTGGATCGGTGGTAGCCCACAGATCGATCTGCCCCTTGAGCAGCTTCTGCACGTTCTGCTGGTCGCGCAGGGCGTTCATCGGCGCCAGCCCCTGGCTTTCCAGATGCTGGCTGACCGCGTCGTTCTTGTAGGCGCCGACCTTGTACTGCCCCGCCTCTTTCAAACTGCCCACGCTGAGGTTGTTGCCCGGCGCCGCGAGCAGTACCCAGCCGGTCTTGGCGATCGGCCCGACCCATTTGAACAGCGGCTGACGCTCGGCGGTGAAGGTGGTGGAAAACAGACCATAGTTGGGCTTGTCGAGGGTCAGGCGGTACAGACGATCCCAGGGAAAACGCAGGGTCAGGCTGTACTTGATACCGGCCCGCTTGAACATCTCCCGCACGATCTCGGCGCTGATGCCATCGATGCCATCGTCCCGGGCGAAGTTCTTATCGTCGACCGCCATATTGAACGGCGGGAAATTTTCGGTCAGCAGGACAACTTTATAGTCCGCCGGCAACTCGGCGCGTGCCGCACAGGCGCCCAGGATAAGCCCGAACAGCAGGCCGTTTTTCAGAAGCTTCAGCATAAGTCTCCCCGCTTGCATGATTTGTGATTATGGCTAGCGACATCGCGGTCGGAGTGTCGACCGACGATGCTTAGTGTTGACTTCAGCCATCCATGGCAACGAGCCGGCATGGGTTAACAGGCCGTTGAAAAACTACTGCGCTAGGCTATGCCACGTTGAAGTCGACCTCAAAATGCTCATTTACAACAGGTAAACTGTGCTTTCTCGGCCGCTTTCGCCTTGCCTAGCCGTCGCTCGCTACATTTTCAACGGTCTGCTAATCGCCGGCCCGCAAAGCCTTATAGGTAGCTGTTGAGGATGTCGTCGACGAACCCCTCGGCGCGCATCTTGTCCAGCTCACCTTGCAGCGTCTGCACCACCTCATCGGGTGTTTCTTTGTTCAGCGCCAAGTACAGTTCAGCACTGTCGAAGCGCAAGATGGTTTTCAGCCCGGAGATACCTTCCTGCTTGGCCAGGTAACGCCCCGCCGGATCGCCGGTGGCCCACAGGTCGATCTGTCCACTCATCAGTTTCTTCGCATTCAGCTGATCGCGCAGCGAGGTGACCGGCTCCAGGCCGCGCTCGGTCAAGTGCTCGGCTATCGCATCGCCCTTGTAGGCACCGACCTTGTATTGCTTGGCCTCCTCCAGACTCTTCAGGCTGATCGTGCTGTCGCCCTTGCCGAGCAGCACCCAGTCATCCGGGCCGATCGGACCGACCCACTTGAACAGTTCCTCGCGGTCCGGCAGACGCGCAGTGACGAACACCCCGTAACCGGGCTTTTCCAGCGCCAGCTTGTAGATGCGGTCCCAGGGGAAGCGCAGGGTCAGGTTGTAGTGGATGCCGGCGCGCTTGAACATTTCCCGGACAATATCCACTGCGATGCCATCGATATTGTCTTCATGAGCGAAGTTCTTGCCGTTGATCGCCATGTTGTAGGGCGGAAAATTCTCCGTCAGCAGCACCATGCGGTAACTCGAATCGACTTCCGCACGGGCCGCGCTTGCCATCAGCAATAAGGCGCCGGCACAGGCCAGGCATAGACGTTTAAACATGGATAACCCCATTGTTATAAGTATGCAGACGGCTCAGCATAGCCAGCCCCGCTGCCGTCGCCCAGCCTTGACTGGAAAATCACCCAAAGGCTGCAAACAGTCGCGTTTTCGATAGCGCTCGACGAACGGCCACAGCTCCTGCAGCAGTGCGTCGGACGCCACCTTAAACCGGCGCATAGCCAGGCAGCAGGCATAGCGACTCCCCGTCGGAAAGAGTGTCTCAGGGGGCGTGCATGAACGGAGCGAGCCAGCGGGCCAGAACGGCCGATACGTGGATGTTGCTAGTTTAGCCAGGCGAGCGGACAGGGTCTGTCGACTCGCCCGCAGTGCGCCAGCTCAAGCATGAGCAGGCGCAGGCGCAGCAACTCAGCGCACCACGATGCCGCGACTGGCCAGGTAGGCCTTGGCCTCGGGCACCGTGTATTCGCCGAAGTGGAAGATGCTCGCCGCCAGCACCGCATCGGCCTTGCCTTCGATAATGCCGGCGGCCAGGTGTTCGAGATTGCCGACGCCACCGGAGGCGATCACCGGAATGCCGACGGCCTCGCTGATGGCGCGGGTGACGCCGAGGTCATAGCCGCTCTTGACGCCATCCTGATCCATGCTGGTCAGGAGGATCTCACCGGCGCCGAGCGCTTCCATCTTCTTCGCCCAGAGCACCGCGTCCAGGCCGGTCGGCTTGCGTCCACCGTGAGTGAAGATTTCCCAGCGCAGCGGCTCACCGGGCAGCGAGACCTGCTTGGCGTCGATGGCCACCACGATGCACTGCGAGCCGAAACGCTGCGCCGCCTCACCGACGAACTCCGGGTTGAACACCGCGGCGGTGTTGATCGACACCTTGTCCGCGCCGGCATTCAGCAGGTTGCGGATATCCTGCACCGCCCGCACGCCACCACCCACGGTCAGCGGGATAAACACTTGACTGGCCATGCGCTCGACCGTATGCAGCGTGGTATCGCGACCGTCTACGCTGGCGGTGATGTCGAGGAAGGTAATCTCGTCGGCGCCCTGCTCGTCGTAGCGCCGGGCAATTTCCACCGGGTCGCCGGCATCGCGGATGTTCTCGAACTGGACGCCCTTGACCACCCGGCCGTTGTCCACGTCGAGGCAGGGGATGATGCGTTTTGCCAGTGCCATATTGGTGCTCTCGTAGGGTGGGTTAGGCCGCAGGCCGTAACCACCATCGCGGGTTTTAATTCAACGCCCATTGCTGGGTTACGCCGCCGCGCGGCTAACCCAGCCTACTTAAGGTTAACCCTTATAGCCGTCGCACAGCGCCTGGGCTTCGGCCACATCCAGAGTGCCTTCGTAGATCGCCCGGCCGGTGATTGCGCCGATAATGCCCGGCGCCCTGGCGTCCAGCAGGGTCTGGATATCGCCGAGGTTGTGAATGCCGCCGGAGGCGATCACCGGAATTTTCGTGGCGTTGGCCAGGGCTGCGGTGAAGGGCACGTTGCAGCCCTGCATCATGCCGTCTTTGGCGATGTCGGTGTAGACGATGGCGCTGACGCCGTCGGCCTCGAAGCGCTTGGCTAGGTCAATCACCTGTACCGTGCTGATCTCGGCCCAGCCGTCGGTGGCGACGAAACCGTCCTTGGCATCCAGGCCGACGATCACCTTGCCCGGAAACGCCTTACACGCCTCGGCGACGAACTCCGGCTGCTTGACCGCCTTGGTGCCGATGATCACGTAGCTGACCCCGGCCTTGACGTAGTGCTCGATGGTTTCCAGCGAGCGAATGCCGCCGCCGATCTGGATCGGTAACCGCGGGTAGCGCTTGGCAATCGCGGTGACCACCTCACCGTTGACCGGCTGACCCTCGAAGGCGCCATTCAGGTCGACCAGGTGCAAACGGCGGCAACCGCCTTCCACCCATTTGGCGGCCATGCTCACCGGGTCATCGGAGAACACCGTGGAGTCGTCCATGCGGCCCTGGCGCAGACGCACACAGGCGCCGTCTTTGAGATCGATAGCGGGGATAATCAGCATCAGTCGAACCTGCTCAAGCTTGCAAATTAAAAAACGGGAATCGGTACAGGGTCAGCTCTTCTCGAGCGCCCACAAGTCGCTTTCGATGCTCAGAAACCTGTCGGCCAAGTGCGCCTGCACATCGGCAATCGCCTTGTTGTAGAAGTGTGGCGCCACTTCGCGGGTGAACAGATCGAGCACCTCCTGAGCCTCGAACGAGCCCAGTTCAAGTTCGAAGCGCTCCTCCAGAAACTGCTTGATGCTGGCCACCGCGGCTTGCTCCTGGGCGGCCTCCAGCCTCAGGATTGGCGGCTTGCTCTTGCTTCTGCTCATCTACCAGCGACCATCCCAGGCGACGAAGTTCTGCAACAACTGCAGACCATGGCTGTGGCTTTTTTCCGGATGGAACTGCACGGCGAAGCGCGAACCATCGGCCAACGCCGCGGCGAAATCCTTGCCGTAGTGGCCGCGGCCCACCACCTGCTGCGGTTTGCCGGCCTCGACGTAGTAGCTGTGCACGAAGTAGAAACGCGCATGATCGGGAATCTCGTGCCACAGCGGATGCTTCACCGCCTGCGCCACCTCGTTCCAGCCCATGTGCGGCACTTTCAACCGCTCACCGTCTTCCACCAAATCCTTGCCGAAGAAGCGCACCTGACCGGGGAACAGGCCAATGCAATCGACCCCGTCGTTCTCCTCGCTGCGCTCGAGCAGCGCCTGCATGCCCACGCAGATGCCGAGAAACGGCCGATCCTGGCTGACTTCGCGCACCAGCGCATCGAACTCCAGCCGGCGGATCTCGGCCATGCAATCACGG
>JBFKAF010000278.1:0-5087 GCA_041621735.1 Pseudomonas sp. | reverse complement strand
GATGAACCTGATGCAAGTCGGCAAAGCCGCCCTGGGCGAAGGCGCGCAGCAGGTTCAGCGTCGCAGTCGCCTGGTGGTAGGCCTGCAGCAGGCGCTCGGGATCAGGTACACGGCTTTTCTCGTCGAAACCTATGCCGTTGACTATGTCGCCGCGGTAGGCCGGCAGGGTGGTGTCGCCGATGGTTTCATCGTTGGCCGAGCGTGGCTTGGCGAACTGTCCGGCCATGCGCCCGACTTTCACCACCGGGCAGCCGGCGGCGAAGGTCATGACGATGGCCATCTGCAGCAGCACCTTGAAGGTGTCGCGAATTTTTGCCGCGCTGAACTCGACGAAGCTCTCGGCGCAGTCGCCGCCCTGCAGCAAAAAGGCGCGGCCCTGAGTTACCTCGGCAAATTGCCGACGCAGCTCGCGGGCTTCGCCGGCAAACACCAGCGGCGGATAGCCGGCGAGGGTCTGTTCGACGTTTGCCAGGTGGGCCGCGTCAGGGTAGTGCGGCTGTTGCTGGATGGGTTTGGCTCTCCAGCTCTCGGGACTCCAGGGTTGCGACATCGAGATTCTCGGCTTATGGCGATTAGGCAGACTGGCATGGTAACCGATCAGTCCGCGGCTTCAAGCCGATAGCCGTGATAGAGCCGCTGCATGGACTGTGCTGCAGGGAAATACCTGCTGCAGCCGCGGCCCTGGGGCGGGCTGGTCGGAATTAGCGCGTGACCCCAGTAGTACGCTTCAATGACAATTGAGGTTTTCCCCGGCATGGCTTGGTCGGGGCGGTCATGGTGGAGATGAGGTGGATGCCAGGTTTACCCCCGGTGGATGAGATGAAAGATGAAGTCTTGCTCGCCGAAGTGCAGGACGCATTTGGCGTGATTCGGGTGGTGGAGATCGGTGACTACCGCTTTCTCGAGTTCGGCGATGCGATCGAGCAGAGTTGCGTGTTCACCGCCGATCCGAGCTGGCTGGAGTATGACTACACCCGCGCCATGCTGCTCGGCGCGCTGTGTCATGTCGCGCCGGAAAGCGCGCTGTTCCTGGGCCTGGGCGCCGGCAACCTGACCCAGGCCTGCCTCAAGTTCCTGCCCTTGGACGACGTCGAAACCATCGAGTTGCGCCCAGATGTACCGCGCCTGGCCATGCAGTACCTCGGGCTGGACGACGATCCGCGTCTGACCATCCGCATCGGCGATGCCCTGGAACTGCTGGAAACCGCGGAAACCGCCGATCTGATCTTCGTCGACCTGTACACCGACCATGGTCCCGGCGTCGGTCATCTGGCCTGGCGATTTCTCGAGGATTGCCAGAAGCGCCTCAATCCGGGCGGTTGGCTGATCATCAATCAGTGGGCCGGCAATGACGGCAAGCCATTGGGGGCGCCGTTGCTGCGTGGTCTCTACCATCGGCATTACTGGGAATGCCCGGTGAAGGAAGGCAACGTGATCCTGCTGGTGCCCGCTGATCTGGACCAGCAGCTCGATCTGGATGAATTGCGCCGTAGGGCCGAGAGTCTGGCGCCGGACCTGGGTTACTCCCTGCAACCCTTGGTGGACGTGCTGCGCCCTGCCAGCTGAGTGTCGGCGCGCTTTGAGTCCTGGATCAGCGCCCCTTGAAGTTGCCCGGACGGCGTTCGAGCATGGCGCGCACGCCTTCCTCGGCATCCTCGCTGGCCATCAGGCGGCTAATGGTCGGATGCAGTTGCCGCGCCGCCGCGGCTTCCCCTTCATGCACGGCCTGGCGCGCCGAGGCCAGGGTTGCCTGCACGCCTAGCGGCGCCTGGTCGGCGATGCGTTCGGCCAGCCACAGCGCGCGCGGCATCAGCTCCTCGCTGGCCAGCACTTCCTGAATCAGGCCCAGGCGATAAGCCTCATGGGCATCGAATTCATCGCCGGTCAGCAGCCAGCGCATGGCGTTGCCCCAGCCGGCATTGCGGTGCATGCGCAGGGTGGCGCCACCGAAGGGGAGGATGCCGCGCTGCACCTCCATCTGTGCAAAACGGGTATTGCTGGCGCACAGGTTGATGTCCGAGGCGAGCATCAGTTCGATACCGATGGTGTAGCAGTAGCCTTGGGCGGCGACTATGACCGGCTTGCTCACCCGCGGCCCGCCGAATACGCCCCAGGGATCGCAGCCACCGGTGGGTATCTGCCAGCCGGCGGCGAACTGGGCGGCGACATTGGCCAGGTCCAGCCCCGCGGTGAAATGCTCGCCGTGGGCGAAGATCAAGGCCACGCGGGCCTCGCTGTCGTGCTCGTATTCGCCATAAGCCAGGCACAGGTCATCGAGCATGTCCAAGTCGAAGGCATTGCGCTTGGCCGCGCGATCCAGGCCGATCCGCATGATGTGACCGCGCTTTTCACAGCTGACACGGCGGCTGGTTCTTTGGGACATGGCGAAAACTCCTTGGGCAAAGAGCAGGTAACTGGGGTATAGCCGCCTTGGTCGGGCTTGTCCAAGGTCGCGGGCATAGGCTTTTGTATGCCGGTAAAGGATGACCGTTTAGCGGTGCATGTGTTTGGTGATGGCAAAAATCAGCACATTAGTCAGGTTTTCCGGTATAGTGCGCGCCGGTCAATTCTTGGCCACGTTCAGGTTGTGCAATTCGCTCGAAGGCTATCTTCGGCAGCCAGTCCGCCTAGCGGACTATCCTTGACGATTTATTTTTCACTACGTTTTCGCAAATCCCCGCCGACAGGGCTGCCAGGGTGACTTTAGGGTCTTACACGGCATGCGCAGCTTTGGAACATGGGTCTTTGCGGATGCACTTGAGGCAGACCCATGACCCAGGAAATCGGCGGCTTCGCCGCGCTCGGACTTCATCCCAACATTCTCTCCGCACTGACTGCCGTTGGTTACGAAGAGCCGTCGCCCATTCAGGCGCAAGCCATTCCGGTAATCCTCGCTGGCCAGGACATGATCGGCCAGGCGCAGACCGGTACCGGCAAAACCGCCGCCTTCGCCCTGCCATTGCTGTCGAAAATCGACCCGGCCAAGCGTGAGCCGCAAGCGTTGATTCTGGCGCCGACCCGCGAGTTGGCCCTGCAGGTGGCCACTGCGTTCGAAACCTATTCCAAGCAGATGCCCGGTCTCAATGTGGTTGCCGTTTACGGCGGCGCGCCCATGGGTCCGCAGCTGAAAGCCATCCGCCAGGGCGCGCAGGTCATAGTCGCGACGCCTGGCCGCCTGGTCGACCATCTGCGTCGCGACGAGAAAGTGTTGTCGACCATTCAGTACCTGGTGCTCGACGAAGCGGACGAAATGCTCAAGCTGGGCTTTATGGACGACCTCGAAGTGATCTTCGAGGCCATGCCAGAAACCCGTCAGAGCGTGTTGTTTTCGGCGACCCTGCCGCACTCGATTCGCGCCATTGCGGAAAAGCACCTGCGCAGTCCGCAGCACATCAAGATCGCTTCCAAGACCCAGACAGTGACTGCCATCGAGCAGGCTCACCTAATGGTCCACGCCGACCAGAAGCACGCGGCGGTGCTGCGTCTGCTGGAGGTCGAAGAGTTCGACGCGCTGATCGGTTTCGTGCGCACCAAACAAGCCACCCTGGATCTGGCCGCTACCCTGGAAGCCAAGGGTTACAAGGCTGCCGCGCTGAACGGCGATATCGCGCAGAACCAGCGTGAGCGAGTGATCGAGTCGTTGAAAGACGGCCGTCTGGACATCGTCATTGCCACCGACGTTGCCGCTCGTGGCCTCGACGTGCCACGTATCACCCACGTGATGAACGTGGACATGCCTTACGATCCTGAATCCTATGTGCACCGCATCGGTCGTACCGGACGTGCCGGTCGTACCGGTCGCGCGCTGCTGTTGGTGACGCCGCGTGAGCGCCGCATGTTGCAGGTGATTGAACGTGTGACCGGGCAGAAGGTTGGCGAGGTCAAGCTGCCTAACGGTCAGCAAGTGCTGGATGCGCGGATCAAGAAACTGACCACCAGCCTGACGCCGCTGGTGGCCGATGCCGAAGCCAGTCATGGCGAGCTGTTGGATCGCCTGACTGCCGATATCGGTTGCAGCCCGCGTGCCCTGGCTTCCGCGCTGCTGCGCCTGGCCACCAAGGGCCAGGCCCTGACTCTGGCTGAAGTCGAGCGCGAGCAGCCGCTGGTGCCGAACAATGCCCCGCGTGAGCGCAGCGAGCGTTCCGATCGTGGCGACAGCCGTGAGCGCCGCGCGCCGATGCCTCTGGCTGAAGGCCGTGCCCGTTGCCGCACCGCGCTGGGTGCGCGTGATGGCATCGCCGCGAAGAACCTGCTGGGCGCCATCCTTAACGAAGGCGGCTTGGCTCGCGAAGCCATCGGTCGCATTCAGGTGCGCGAGAGCTTCAGCCTGGTTGAACTGCCGGAAGATGGCCTGGAGCGCCTGTTGACCAAGTTGAAAGACACCCGCGTTGGCGGCAAGCCGCTGAAGCTGCGTCGCTACCGCGAAGATTGATTCGTCACTCATGAAACAGCCCCGCCAAGTGCGGGGCTTTTTCATGGCTGCTGTTTGGTCCGTGAGGCGCGCTTTGCAGGGCTGTTAGGTGAAGCTGTATATGTCCATGCCCAGTGCGCCGAGAGTAAAGCCACTGTGTTCGACCTTGAAGGTGCCGCCGGCGCCGCGGGCGAAGAACAGTGGCAGCAGGTGCTCGTCGCTAGGATGGTTGCGAGCGGCGGCCGGGGCCTGGCGGCGGTAGTCATGCAGCGCGGCTTCATCGTCGCGGACCAATGTTGTCACTACCCAGTCGCGGAAGGCTTGTGCCCAGGGCGCAATCACCTCCGGGCCGGCGTGCCAGTCCAGCTCGCCGAGGTTGTGGGTGATGCTGCCGGAGCCGATCAGCAGCACGCCGTCTTCGCGCAGTTCGGCCAGGGCGTGGCCGACACGGGTCTGCAGGGCGGGGCCTTGATGGCTGGGTAAGGACAGCTGCACGACGGGAATCTGGGCCTGCGGGTACATCAGTGACAGGGGGATCCAGGCACCATGATCCAGTGGGCGCCGTGGGTCGAGCCGGGCGTGCAGTCCGGCAACCGTTAAGCGATTGATGATCTCCTGGGCCAGCAGCGGATGGCCTGGGGCGGGGTAGCGCAGCGCATAAAGCTCGTTTGGGAAG
>JBFKAF010000277.1:0-5103 GCA_041621735.1 Pseudomonas sp. | reverse complement strand
GCCAAGGTCGCGGTGCTCTCCGGCGGTGAGAAGCGTCGCGTGGCGCTGTGTCGCCTGCTGCTGTCGGCTCCGGACATGCTGTTGCTGGACGAACCGACCAACCACCTTGACGCCGACTCGGTCGCCTGGCTGGAGCACTTCCTCCACGACTTCCCCGGCACCGTGGTGGCGATCACCCACGATCGCTACTTCCTGGATAACGTCGCCGGCTGGATTCTCGAACTCGACCGCGGCGCCGGCATCCCCTACGAGGGCAACTATTCCGGCTGGCTGGAAACCAAGTCCAATCGATTGGCGCAGGAGTCCAAACAGCAATCGGCCCACGAGAAGGCCATGAAGGACGAGCTGGAGTGGGTGCGCAAGGGGGCCAAGGCCCGCCAGTCGAAGTCCAAGGCGCGTCTGCAGCGTTTCGAGGAAATGCAGTCGCAGGAGTTCCAGAAGCGCAGCGAGACCAACGAGATCTACATTCCGGTCGGCCCGCGCCTGGGTGACAAGGTCATCGACTTCGTCAACGTCAGCAAGGGCTATGGCGACCGCGCGCTGATCGACAACCTGTCGTTCAGCATGCCGAAAGGCGCCATAGTCGGGGTGATCGGCGGTAACGGTGCCGGTAAGTCGACCCTGTTCCGCATGCTGATGGGCAAGGAACAGCCGGACTCGGGCAGCATCGAACTCGGCGAGACCGTGCAGCTTGCTTGTGTGGATCAGAGCCGCGACGACCTCGACGGCAGCAAGAGCGTCTGGGAAGCGGTATCCGGCGGCTCCGACATGATCCGCATCGGTAACTACGAGGTGCCGTCGCGCACCTACGTCGGGCGCTTCAACTTCAAGGGCGGCGACCAGCAGAAGTTCGTCAAGGATCTCTCCGGCGGTGAGCGTGGCCGTCTGCACCTGGCCCTGACCCTGAAAGAGGGCGCCAACGTGCTGCTGCTGGATGAGCCGTCCAACGACCTCGACGTGGAAACCCTGCGTTCGCTGGAAGAGGCGCTGCTCGACTTCCCCGGCGCGGCCATCGTCATCTCTCACGATCGCTGGTTCCTCGACCGCGTCGCCACGCACATCCTGGCGTACGAGGACGACTCGCATATCGAGTTCTTCGAAGGCAACTACACCGAGTACGAGGCCGACCGCAAGAAACGCCTCGGCGAGGCCGCCGCCCAGCCGCATCGCGTGCGTTACAAGAAACTGGCGCAGTAAGCATTCGTTAGCCGGTCACAACGGAGCCCCAGGGCTCCGTTTTTTATGCCGGGTTCAAGGTCTGTGCAAGGCCTTGCCCCAGGCCCGGGTCTTTTCGCGCTGCCAGGCTTCTTCATGTGCGTCTTGCCGCTCTTCCTGCCAGGCCTGCCGTTCGCGGTTTTCCTGTATGGCCTGGCATTGACGAAAACCATCGTCCCAGCCAGTGGTGTACTGTGCTTCGTGCAAGTAGCGCGGCACGTCCTTGCGGAAGTTGCCGCCGATCGCTCCAGCCGCCTGATGGCCACTGTTGCAGCCGTGCTGATAACCATCGGCAAAGGCCGGCGGATAGCCTTGGGCGATCAGGTAGTCGTGGGTCGACTGGCAGCCCGCGAGCATCAACAAGGTGAGGAGAACTGCGAAGCGCGGCATGCCACATTCCATGAGCGTTTATCGGCCAGCGCTCCTCGCGAGAGGGGCGGGGGCAATAGCGGCGACGAGTGATATGCGTTGAGTCTGCGCGGGGCAGTGTCAAAAATAAGTTAAAGCGGTGTGAACAACGTGTCAGCCGCCGCGACGCTAAAGGCCATGGCGTCACCCGGCCGCGCCTGCGTAGAACTTTTCAGTTATGGCCATGCAGACTGTGGCGTAGCGTCCACACTAAAGTGAAACATCTGCTCAGTGGAGTCTTCGCCATGCCTGCCTTCGATCCCCGTGCTGCTTTGGATGCGCTGCTCGCCGAGTACAGTGCACGGGCTAATGCGATTCGCCAGGATCTGGCCCGAAGCCATTCGCCGGACTTTGCCGAGCAAGCCCTGCAGCGGCAAAACGATGAGGTGCTGGAGGCGTTGCAGGCCGAGGCCGAAGAAGGCATGCGCAAAGTGGGTTTGGCCAAGCTGCGCTTGGCCGAAGGCACCTATGGCGACTGCCTGCGTTGCGGCGAGCCGATCGAGCCGGCGCGCTTGCAGGTGTTGCCGGCCTGTGAGTTTTGTCTGCGCTGTGCCGAACAGGCCGGAGGGGGCGGGCGTTAGCTGGGTTGGCCGGTCACGTTGTCCAGTGGTAGGCGGATTACCGGGGTCGCGCAGTTTTACCCTCAGCGGTCGAGCAGGGCGGCTGCTTCCTGAAAGGCTCATGCGTTTGCTTCCGTGTGAGCACGTTGTACTTTAGGCGCATCGATTAATCACACCGCTGTATCAAGCTTATGGCTTGTCGCCGCCGTCTGATGCGGCCATGATTTCTCTAGCCTGTGCCCTCCGTCCAAGGATTTCCAATGCCCGACTCCGTTGCTACCCATCTGCGGCTAGCGCCCGATGCACTAACCCGGCCCTTCGCCGCCGAGCAGTTCGACTTCGCCAATACCGATGATCTGGAGCCTTTTCGCGGCGTGCTGGGTCAGGAGCGTGCGGTAGAAGCCTTGCAGTTCGGCGTGGCGATGCCGCGCCCTGGTTACAACGTGTTCGTTATGGGGGAGCCTGGCACCGGTCGGTTTTCCTTCGTCAAACGCTACCTCAAGGCCGAGGCCAAACGTCTGGCGACCCCTGCCGATCAGGTCTACGTCAACAATTTCAATGAGCCGCGCGAGCCGCGTGCGCTGGAGTTGCCTGCCGGCACGGCCGGTGATTTCATCGCCGACATCGGCCTGCTGATCGACAACCTGTTGGCGACCTTCCCCGCGGTGTTCGAGCACCCCTCCTACCAGCAGAAGAAGAGCGCCATCGACCGCGCCTTCAATAAGCGCTATGACCAGGCGCTGGATGTGATCGAGCGTTTATCGTTGGAAAAGGGCGTGGCGTTGTACCGCGACAGCAGCAATATCGCCTTCACCCCGATGCTCGAGGGTAAGGCCTTGGATGAGGCCGAGTTCGCCCAGTTGCCGGAGGCCGAGCGCGAGCGCTTCCATGCCGATATCTCAATCCTGGAAGAGCGCCTCAACGAAGAGTTGGCGAGCCTGCCGCAATGGAAGCGCGAGTCGAGCAACCAGCTCCGGCAGCTGAATGAAGAGACCATCACCGTGGCCTTGCAGCCGCTGCTCGCGCCCTTGTCGGAGAAGTACGCGGAGAACGCCGGGGTCTGTGCCTACCTGCAGGCGGTGCAGGTCAATCTGCTGAAGACCGTGGTCGATCAGCTGGTCGAGGTGGAGAAGGCCGACGCGCAGACCCGCATGCTGCTGGAAGAGCAGTACTGCCCGAGCCTGGTGGTTGGCCACCATGCCGACGGCGGCGCGCCAGTGGTGTTCGAGTCGCACCCGACCTATGACAACCTGTTCGGCCGCATCGAATACAACGCCGACCAGGGGGCGCTCTACACCAGCTACCGGCAGTTGCGACCGGGTGCGCTGCACCGGGCCAACGGCGGCTTCCTGATCCTCGAAGCCGAGAAAATGCTCGGTGAGCCCTTCGTCTGGGATGCGCTCAAGCGCGCCCTGCATTCGCGCAAACTGAAAATGGAGTCGCCGCTCGGCGACCTTGGCCGGATTGCCACCGTGACCCTCAACCCGCAGGTGATCCCGCTGCAGGTCAAGGTGATCATCATCGGCGCCCGCCAGTTGTACTACGCCTTGCAGGATCACGACCCGGACTTTCAGGAAATGTTTCGTGTGCTGGTCGACTTCGACGAGGACATTCCTCTGGCCAACGAGAGCCTGGAGCAGTTCGCCCAGTTGATCAAAACCCGCACCACCGAAGAGGGTATGGCGCCGCTGACCGCCGCCGCAGTGGCGCGGCTGGCGACCTACAGTGCACGCCTGGCCGAGCATCAGGGGCGCTTGTCGGCGCGCATCGGTGATCTGTTTCAGTTGGTCAGCGAGGCCGACTTCATCCGCCAACTGGCCAATGAAAAGGTCACCGAGGTCGGCCATATCGAACGCGCGCTGAAGGCCAAGGCCACACGCACCGGGCGGGTCTCGGCGCGGATCATCGACGACATGCTGGCCGGCATCATCCTGATCGACACAGCCGGCGCCGCGGTCGGTAAATGCAACGGCCTGACCGTACTGGAAGTCGGCGACTCGGCCTTCGGTGTGCCGGCGCGGATTTCCGCCACCGTCTATCCCGGTGGCTCGGGCATCGTCGACATCGAACGCGAGGTCAACCTGGGGCAGCCGATCCACTCCAAGGGGGTGATGATCCTCACCGGTTACCTGGGCAGTCGCTACGCCCAGGAATTCCCTCTGGAAATCTCCGCGAGCATCGCCCTGGAGCAGTCCTACGGCTATGTCGACGGTGACAGCGCCTCGCTGGGCGAGGTCTGTACCTTGATCTCGGCGCTGTCGCGCAGGCCGCTCAAGCAGTGCTTTGCCATCACCGGCTCGATCAATCAGTTTGGCGAGGTGCAGGCGGTCGGCGGGGTTAACGAAAAGATCGAAGGCTTCTTCCGGCTGTGCGAGGCGCGCGGTCTGACGGGTGAGCAGGGCGCGATCATTCCGTACTCCAACGTCACCACGCTGATGCTCGACGAGCGAGTGCTGCAGGCGGTGCGTGCCGGGCAGTTCCACGTCTATGCGGTGCGCGAGGTGGATGAGGCCCTGAGCCTGCTGGTCGGCGAGGAAGCGGGTACGCCCAATGCCCAAGGTCAGTTCCCCGCCGGCAGCGTCAATGCGCGGGTGGTCGAGCGACTGCGCGAGATCGCCGAGATCGGCATGGGCGAGGATGACAAGCCCGAGGAGAAAAAAGACCCGGACCCGCAGTCCGAAGGCAAGAAGGGAGCGCCGGTCGCGGCCAAGGAGAAAAAAGCGCGGACGAAGAACCCGACGGTCTGAAGGCGGCCGTTGAGGGTGAGGCCTCGCCGAGTGATTACCCCGTCTCTCGGCGAATGCTTTGTCGGGGCAGGCAGGCGAAGCGAGCGGACCTTTTCTGCGCTCATCCACAGAGTTATCCACAGGCGCCGGGATGACTGCCGGCTTCCCTGAGTCGCCTGTACGGGTGTAGGCTG